>JAIRXV010000013.1 GCA_031268115.1 Bifidobacteriaceae bacterium | reverse complement strand
CACCGCCCGCAAACACCACCAACAACCCCTCACCGTCCTCACATCCCTCACCAGCCCAAACCCCTGGCAACCCCACACCCCCTGAACAGTCACTTGGTCATTAGGGCTGCGGCCGGCTGCATCGCAATAGAGGTTTTGGCCATTAGACCGAGCCGAAACACGAGCATCCGGCGACTCTATCGGCCAAGACCCCTACTGATGTGAGGGCAAACGGTATCCGAATTGCCGTTCCAACGACGCATCCATCCGAGGCCGGAGTTCGCGTGGCGTCCGCTCTGCCCTACTCAACCGCGGAAGTCCAGCCCTGCGCACAGTCGGGGTGGGGTTCATGCCGCGGTTGGCACAGAACCGGAGGGGACCGGCCGCGTACCTCGCGCCTTACTGGAGGTTGACCTGGTTCGGATGGTCGGCGCACCTGGGTGGCGGTGCTCTGGGTGGGACTCGAACCCACAACAAGCCGGGTTTGAGCCGACCGCCTCTGCCAGTTGGGCTACCAGAGCGTGTGCGGACAGTAGGCTACCGCTTGTGAGTTCGAAGGACACAACGCAAGCAAACCCATTGGACGACGATCCTCAACTGCCAGGCGCTGGACGCACCGTGGTGGTCGCGGAAGACGAGGCGCTGATCCGTCTCGATGTCGTGGAGACCCTGCGCGAAGCCGGATTCGAGGTGGTGGGAGAGGCGCAGGACGGCGAAGAGGCCGTGGAATTGACCCGCGACCTGGAACCCGATCTTGTGGTCATGGACGTCAAAATGCCCGGGATGGACGGGATCGCCGCAGCTGAGGAGATCGCGCAGGATCATCTGGCGCCAGTCGTCATGTTGACGGCGTTCTCGCAGGCCGACCTGGTGGAACGGGCTCGCGACGCCGGAGCCATGGCCTACGTGGTTAAGCCGTTCACCTCGGCGGATCTGCTGCCCGCCATCGAGATCGCGATCTCGCGTTTCGCTGAGATTGGCGCGCTCGAGACGCAGATCGAGGACCTTACCGAGCGATTTGAGACTCGCAAACGCGTGGAACGCGCAAAGGGCCTGCTCATGACCACCATGAACCTGACGGAACCCGAATCGTTCCGCTGGATCCAGAAGACATCGATGGACCGGCGTCTCACTATGCGAGAAGTCGCCGATGCCGTGATTTCTCAAATGGCGGACAACACCTGATTCGTCTTTTCCCGGCAGGCGGCGCGGTCGCAGCGAGTCGTGAGCGCGCGCCGGCCAGTCCGCGCCAGCCACACCCCCCGCGGCCCGGCTTGGCTCGCCAAACGCGCAGGTGAAGGCTAATCTGGACCGACTGCCCACGGTCCAATCTGGAAGGCAAGACACGATGACAACCCCGCTCGCGGTGCGCGTCGCGGATATCGACGATGTCGACGTCCTCGTCGCGCTGCTGGTCGAGGCGCGCGAAGCGGCCAAGGTGGTGACGCCCGCCGAACAGGTCGGGCGCGTTGCTCGGCAGGTTCGCGCGGTCATCTCGGACCCGAACACCATCTCGCTCGTAGCTTTCGCGGCCGATGACGCCGTGGGTTTTGCGTTGTTGCGTCCCCTGGGCCCGTCCCCCATCTACGACCTACCGCGTCTACAGGTCGAGGCGATGTACGTTCGTCCCGTTCACCGCCGCCGGGGCCATGGCCGCGCCCTGATGCGCGCCGCGCTGTTCCAGGCGGAGCGGATAGAGGCCCCCGACGTCATCGTGTTGCCGATCGCGGCCTCTCGCCGGACGGAGCGGTTCCTGGCCCAGCTGGGTTTCGTCAAGATCGCATCGTCCCGTGTGATCGACACGGAAACCTTGGCCTCGCGCTTGGGCCCGCCCAGCGCGGCACCGACTGGACGCGCGGCGGCCCGCCAACTCGTGGCCCGGCGTCGGATGATCGCTCGCGCATCGGACGAGGCCAACGGCACACCGTGAACCGCTGGCACACCCTGGGGCGGCCTCACTCCCATCGGCCACGGACACGGCCATACGGACGGACCCTCCGGTCCGGGGGCACACCCTGCGCCCACCTCGCTCAGACCGCCCACGGCGGATACCGTCGCGGTCCTAGTCTGGTCCGATGACCAACCACCCTGCGGCTCGTCCTCACACTCCCGCGACGCCATCGGCGGCACCGTCGCGACCCCGTCTGCTGTTGGTGGACGGGCATTCGATGGCGTATCGCGCCTTTCACGCCCTGCCTGCGGACAGGCTGGCCACCGCATCGGGCCAACCGACCAACGCCGTGTTCGGTTTCACGTCGATGCTGATCAAGCTGATCGCGAACGAACAGCCAACGCACGTGGGGGTAGCCTTCGACGTTTCGCGCCACACGTTCCGCAACGGCCTATACGACCAATACAAGGCAACCCGCTCGGCCACACCCGAAGAACTGAAGTCGCAGATTCCGCTGATCAAAGACGTGCTGGCGGCGCTTCGTCTGCCCATCTGCGAGAAAGCCGATTTCGAGGCGGACGACATCATCGCGACTTGGGCAACCCAAGGCCGGGCCGACGGCATGGAAGTCTTGATCTGCTCCGGGGACAGGGACGCATTCCAGCTGATCGACGCGGATACGACCGTCTTGTACCCGAAGGTCGGAGTCAGCGAGTTGGCCCGCATGACCCCCGATGCCGTTCAAGAGCGCTACGGCGTGTCCCCGTCCCTGTACCCCGACTTGGCGGCGTTGGTTGGGGAGACCAGCGACAACCTTCCAGGCGTCCCCGGGGTGGGCCCCAAGACGGCCGCTAAGTGGCTCGCCCAGTTCGGCTCGCTTGAGGGCTTGACCGAAGCGGCACCGCAGGTGGGAGGGAAGGCGGGCGAAAAGCTGCGCGCCCACCTCACCCAAGTGCTCCTCAACCGGCGGCTGGGCCAGCTTGTCCGAACGGTTGACCTTCCCCTGCACCCGTCTGACCTGCGTATTCAAGGAATCGACAGGGAGGCCGTACACCGTGTGTTCGACCTTCTCCAGTTCACGACGCTGCGCGAACGCCTGCTCGCGACAAGGGTTCTTCTCCCCGACGATGACGTCCCCTCCCAGCCCAGCGGCTTGCCTGGCGTTGGCGACGGCTCCGCCCTGCCGGAGGCAGAGGTGGTCGCCCTAGCGCCGGCAGGCCTTGGCCGCTGGCTCAAAGCCAGGCAGGGGGCGACGCTCGGACTGGAGGTGCGCGGCGCCCTCGACCGGGGAAACGCCGACGCATGGACCGTCGCCATCGCCGACCCTGCCGGCGAGGCAGTCCTGATCGACACCGAACGCGGTAGCGACGACGAAGCCTTGGCCGCTTGGCTGGCAGACCCCGACGCGCCGAAGGTAAGCGCGGACGCCAAACGCCACTGGCATCTCCTGCGGGGACGCGGGCTGAACCTCGACGGCGTGAGCATGGACACAACCCTGGCGGCCTACCTGTGCTACCCCGACCAACGCACCTACGACATCGAAGATTTGGCGGCCCGCTTCCTGGGCGCGGCCCGAGGTACGTCAAGGGAACCCGACAGCGGTCAAGGAATGCTCGCCATCGGCGGCGACGAGGATGCCCGCCGCGCGCATACTGTCGCTTTGCTGCGGGGGCCACTGCTGAAGGAATTGGATCGGCGGGGGGCAGAGGAGCTGATGAGTCGGCTGGAGATGCCGCTCTTGCCGGTGTTGGCGCGAATGGAGGCGGCGGGGATCGCGGTGGACCCGGACACGCTCGCCCACCTGGAGGCGACCCTCGACGCGCGCGTGGTGGAGGCAGCCGGGCAAGCTGAGACCGCCATCGGCCGCGGGGATGTCAACTTGGGTTCCCCAAAGCAATTGCAGGAGATCCTGTTCGGGCAGCTTGGCTTTAAACCGGTCAAGCGGACCCGGACCGGGTTCTCGACCGATGCCGAGACGCTAGCGGAACTGTATGTGCGCCACGGCCACCCATTCCTGCGGCACCTCCTTGAGCATCGCGACGCGATCAAGCTGCGCCAAGCCGTTGAGGGGCTGGCCAAGGCCGTTGGGGACGATGGGCGCATCCACACCACCTTCCAACAGACAGTCGCCGCGACCGGGCGTTTGAGTTCAGCCGA
>JAIRXV010000412.1 GCA_031268115.1 Bifidobacteriaceae bacterium | reverse complement strand
CGCCACCCGCTGGGCGGCCGCCACAACGCCCCGGAGCAGGCTCAACTCATGCACCGCGCCATGATGGCACAGGCTCTTGCGGGCGGTCGCTGGCGGACGGAGCGCGGACGATGACGGCGCGTGTCGATCTGAACCGAGCGCTCGACCCGTTTTCCGCTCGCGTGTTGGTAGAACGCGACCCGGCGGGCAGCGCCGTGGTCGCGCGCCTCGACCTTCATGGATTGCCGCGAGTCGATGGGTTGCTCACCGGTCGGCCGGTACAAGACGTTCCCGCCTTGGTTGAGCGGCTGTGCGGGGTCTGCCCCGTGGCCCACCACCTCGCGGGAGTGCGCGCCTTGGAGTCTCTGTACGGCATCGGCGCCCTGCCACCAGCGGCGCAGGCGATGCGGCGCCTACTCCACCACGGTTCGGTGCTCACGATGCATGCGCTGCGCTTCTCAACCGTGGCGGGGGACGCCGCGCTGGCCCTGCAGCGGCTCGGGAAGCTGGCCATGGTTGCCGCCGGATCGCCAGGCCACTTCCCCACTACCGCTGTGGTGGGCGGAGTCGCGGCGCCGGCCGATCCAGATGCGCTTGGCCGGTGTGCGCTGGGGCTGCCGGAGGCGCGCACCGCGGCCGTTCGCTTGGCCCGAGCCTTGCTCGCCGAGGGCAGCCAACCGGACCGCTTTGCCGGCCCGAGCGTGGCGCTGACCGACGATGCCGGCCAACCCGACCTCTTCGGCGGCCGGCTGCGCGCTGTGCTAGGCGAGGACGTCATCGTCGGGGCGGCGCCCGCACCGCAGTGGGCCGATCTGATAGCGGAAGCATTGCCCGGCGATCCGGCGCCTCGACCGTACTTGGTTGGCCTTGGACCGGACGCGGGGCGTTACCGCGTGGGTCCCGCGGCGCAGATTCGGGTGGGTGCGATCGCCACGCCGCTGGCGCGAGAGCTTCAGCACCGGTGGCGCGACTCCGGCAACGGCGGCGCGGCCTCGGCGCGGGCCGTTATGGCCGTCCACGGAGTCGAGGCCATCGCTGAACTCTTGGACGATCCCAGCGCTTTCGCTGGTGACGTGCGCACGGCGGGACCTGTAGAGGCGGGTGCCGCAGCGGCGGGTGCTGTTGAGGCGCGGGTGGGTGGGCAGCTGGCGGAGGACGCGGACTCCAGGGCGTGTGCGCCCGAATCTGTTGCCACGGGCGTGGGCTGGGTCGATGGTGCGCGCGGGCTGTTGGTGCATCGCTATGACGCCTCCAGCGACGGTCGGATGGTCCGCGCCCAAGTACTCACGCCCACCGCGCAAAACGAGTATTGGCTTTCCCAGTTGCTGGTTCGGGCCGTCCGCACCACCCCTGACGGGCCCGTCGAGCTTTGCACCGAATTGGAGGACGCGATCCGAGAAGCCGACCCCTGCCTGCCGTGCGCTTCTGCCCCACCGGGCCAGATGGGGTTGACGATCCAAACGGTTCCCCGTTCAGTTCCGCCCAGACTTGACTCACCCTTGGGAGGTCCTTGACATGTGCTTCGCCATTCCCGCACGGATAGAAGAAATCCTGCCGGGTCCATTGCCGCTTGCTCGGCTCCAAGACGGCGTGGAGCCGCCGACGTGCTGCCTCGCCTACGTACCGGAAGCCAAAGTCGGAGACTATGTCCTGGTGCAAAACGGCTTCGCGGTGACCTGCTTGGATGCCGCTGCCGCCGCGGCCTCACTCGCAGCGTTCGCGGAACTGGGCGGCGGCCGTCTTCGACGCGTGGCGGTCGTGTAGCCAAGCGATGAGCACCGCCGCGAAGTAGAGCACCATCAGCCCCAACGCCTGGATAATCATCGGCACCGGACTCGGCATCGGGTTGATGATCGCCGCGAACGTGAAAGCGATCACGGTCGCCACACGCCAGCCTCTTAGCAGCGCACGTCCCGATATCAACCCAATGAAATTCGCGGCGACAAGCAATTCGGGCAACAGGAACGACAGACCGAAGGCAATCACCAGATAGATGTAGAAAGTCACATAGGAACTCGCTGCGATCAGCGCCGCGGCCCGATCCGGCACAAACGAAATCAGGATCTCAACGGCCCGCGGCACTACCATCGCACCCGACCAGGCCCCCGCGCCGAACAACACCGCACCGGCCGCGCCGAATACCAGCGCATGGAGCTTCTCGCCTCGCCTCAGGCCGGGGCCGATGAAGATGGCAATCTGCGCGATCCACCACGGACTGGAAAGCAGCAGACCAGCACCTAGAGCGACCTTGAGTTTCAGATCGAAGGCCGCGCTGATCGTTTGGAAGTTCAGCTGCGCGTGGGTCTCGGCGATGCCCTCCAGTGGGCGAGTCATGAAACTGACCACCGGCTCGTACGAGTACCACCCGACAACAGATCCCACGCCCCACCCGACCAGCGCCCAAATCAGTCGCGTGCGCAATTCTCGGAAGTGTTCCGAGAGACTCATCAAACCCGCACGGTCGGGCCCCTGACGCCACCTCATGAACCCGGCGGTTCATCCTTTGCCCCGGCCGGTGGCGGTGACGCCGGTCCGGATGGAGGGGACGCAGGCGAGGGCGACGAAGGCGACGGTTCGTCATCGTGCAATTCGCTGACCTCCTTCTTGAAGACCTTGAACGATTGACCGATGGACTTGGCGATTTCAGGCAGCTTGCGTGCGCCAAACAGCACGATCAGCAACACAACCAGAACAGCGACGTGCCAGGCATTGAATCGCATGGAATTCCTCCTATGCTTGGGGCTCCGCGGGCGGCGCGGGGCTGGTAGTGGCGGCGGCTGACCGGGTTGGACCCGGTTGCCCGGTGGCGGGACCCTGGGTGGGGGCGGTAGCAGCGGCGGTGGCGGCGGCGTGAGCTGTCCACGCCTTCATCTCTTCCCTGACAGCCTCGCGCACAAGCGAGCGCGGATCGTATTGGCGCAAGTCCAACGTCGCGCCGTCGAGCCGCAGCTCAGAGGCGAGGGCCGAAAGGTTGGTCCCTTGACGCAGCCGGGCATTCCAAGCCCTAAAGCCGGCCAACGCCCGCTTTAGGAGCGCGAACAGTTGCGTCACGCCCTTCGGGCCTGAGACCAAGACGATGAGCACCACCAGAACAGCCAACTCGGATCCGCTGATCCCAAAGAACTCCATCGCTCAGCGCCCCTCCGGCTCGGGCTGGACCCCGGCCACTTCAGCCGCTTGGGCCACTTGAGCCGCGCGCCTGCGAGCGGCGCGCGCCAACGCCCTATCCGCGGCCAGGTACCCGTAGCCGAATCCGATCAGGGCAACCGACAGGACACCAATCTGAACCGCGACCCCTCCAACACCGTGGGCGTCCACATCCACGAAGGAGTACGGGTAGGAGCGCCCCTCACCGAAATCGTGGCCCGTGGCGGCCCAAATGAAGACGAACGCAAGATACGCGTAGGGAGGGCCAGCCCAAAGCACCGGATCGAACAGACGCAAACGACCTTTCGGGCTGAACGCGAACCAATCGGCGATTACCAGGCATGGCGTGATGATGTGAATCAAGTCGTCCGTCAGCGTAAAGGGCCTGTAGTCGCTGTCCTGCTGGAAGGCCGCGGGGGCCAACACCACGAGGTAGACGATCATTGTCACGGTAATCGCCATCATCGCGGTGGCACCCAGTCGAGGAGCCGGGGCGCACGACCCCCTAGGTCCATCCCGGACGATGGCCCAGGCCGTCATTGCCGCCATCGTCGCCATCCAGATCAGCGACAGAACGTTGCTCTGCGTGGTGTAGAAAACAAACGCGCCCCCAGAAAACCCGCCGTCGAACAGCCCGACTAGCCGCACAAGGCCGGCCGCGATGAGGCACACCGCAACCAGCCGATATATCAATGCTCCAATTCGATTGCTCACCGCCATGCGCCCGAGTCTAGGGCGGAGCCGATCAACATGCCACCCTCCTTGGCCCGCCAAGGACCGGGAAACCCCGCTCGCGAATCGGGCGGGCCGACCCCGACCCACTCAAACCCAGCCCCGACTCGCCCAAACCTGACGGCAGGTTCCGATCCGGCACCGCCTGCCAACATCCGGCCAGACCGGCGTTACCGCTGGCGAAGCATCGTTCCCCGGGCCCACGTAGGCAACGCGGATACCCGGCGGATGCACGGCCAAACGGAGTTGACCGCGGGCCCAGCGCCCCGACCGCCACCTCCCCCTTGGAGGACGCAACCGAACCCCAAGTCTGGTTGGCGTTCGAGACACCGCCTTGGGCTGACTTTGCGAGGCGGAGGGCGGCGGATGGGTTGGCGGTCCGAGGCGAAGCCTCATCGGCCTGTGTCCTATCGCTTGACCACCTTGACTTTGAGCGATTGAGTGAGTTTTCGGTGCCCTGCCTTCTTCGCGGTGACTTCAACCGCGATGGTCTTGCCCACATCCTTGGCGGTAAACCGGTAGCTCTTACCCCTGGCACCTTTGATTGCCTTGCCCGCGCGCAACCAGCGGTAAGAGACCTTGACGCCCTTAGTCTTCCACTTACCGACGACGGTCGCTTTGCTCCCCTTGATCTTAAGTTTTACCGTCTTACCTATCACCTGGGGCAGGCTGACTGCCGCCGAAGCATCGACCACCGCTACGAACACCGCGCCATCGGCCCGCGTTCCCGTGATCCTGACTGACAATCGTTTGCCGATGTCGGCCTTTACGGGGGTGTAGGTGCTGCGGGTCGCCCCGGCTATGCGAACCCCGCCGCGAAGCCACTGAAACGTGTAGGCAACCCCGGGCATCTGCCATGTCGCGCCCAGGCTCAAGGGCCGACCGACAGTTGGCGCCTTTCCGCCGCCGATGACGATCGTCGCCTCCGGACGGAACCCACCTGCCTCCCCTGCCGTCCCTGCGCCCTGGCTGCCCGCGGGGCCGGCGACACTAGCGCTGGATCCCCCGGCCCCACTACCAGCGCCCGACCCCACATCCGTGTTGGTG
>JAIRXV010000411.1 GCA_031268115.1 Bifidobacteriaceae bacterium | reverse complement strand
CTGTGACATGCAAACATGCCATTCGTTGTCCAGATTCACGACCTGCTGATCTTCCGTTAGACCGCGACCGACACTGGCACGGGCGGCCAGAATTAAGTCGCCAAACTGGGCCTGGAATGACTCCTCCGCTGCTATGCCAACTTCCGTAATATGCCGACCGGGTTGCGGGTTGCCTGGTCAGGGCCTGGCCCTGGGATGGGAATGTCGGCATAGTCACAGTGATTCGAGGAAGGCTATCAGAGTGTCGCTTGGGCGGTACCTGGTGGTTGCGGCCCCTGGTTCTAGAGGGTTGGCTTTGGCGATGGCTTGCTCCTTCTGGGCCATGTCGGCGTGTAGGTAGATGTTGGTGGTCGAGACGCGTTCGTGGCCCAGCCACAGCGCGATAATTGTGATGTCGACTCCGGCCTTGAGTAACCTCATAGCCGCTGCGTGCCGCATAGTATGGGCTGTGACCTGCTTATTTGCTATGGAGAGGCATTGCTCGCCGGCTTTGGCGGCGGTGACGGATACCCTCCTTTCGACCGCGTCGCGGCTGAGTCTCCTTCCGGTGCTGGTGGCGAACAGCGGCGCGTCCGGTCGGCCGGGCTCGGTCTTGAGCCACGCTGTCAACGTGTTGACGGTTTCCGGGGTCAACGGGGTGTTCCTCTCTTTGCGCCCTTTGCCGACGCAGTGAACGTTGGGGGCGACTCCAAGGTGAAGGTCCGAGCGGTCCAGGCCGATCAGTTCGGAGACCCGCAGGCCAGTTTGGATGGCGAGTGTGAACATGGCGTGGTCGCGCCGCCCCGCGCGGGATGTTTGGTCGCAAGCGGACAGGAATGCCGTCGTTTCGTTGTCATCGAGGTAGGTGACGAGGTTCTTCTGCAGACGGGTTTGGGGTATCGCGAGCACACGCTGGATCGTGTGGGAGTGCTCCGGGCAGTTCAGCGCCGCGTAGGAGAAGAAGGACCGGATCGCGGTCAGGCGGGCGTTGCGGGTGCGCGGCGTGTTCCCGCGTTCTGTCTCCAGGTGGCGCAGGAAGGCGCTTATCTGGTCGGCTCCGAGGTCTGCGAGATCGAGTTCTGCTGGGTTCTTGCCGGTCGCGGCGGCCGCGTAGCGCAGCAGCAGCTTGAAGGTGTCGCGGTACGCCAGGATGGTGTTCGGGCTGGCCTGGCGTTGGTTGGTGAGCCGTTCGGTGAAGAATCCCTGCAGGATTGGGGCCACACTGGTCATGGCATCCTCCTCTTCTCAGTCAGGGCGAGGCGTCCCGCAGCGTATGCGAGAAGCTCTGGCACGGCCGTGAAATACCAGTAGGTGTCGGCGGGCTGGGTGTGCCCGAGGTAGGTGGACAGAGTCGGCATCGCGGCGGCGATGTTGGTTCCTTGGCGGCACCAGTCGAGCAGGGTGTTGACGGCGAAAGAGTGCCTGAGCTGGTGGATTAGGGGTTTGGGTTTCAATTGGTCCAGGCCGGCAATGGCGCAGGCCTGGTGAAAGGCGTACAGCGCGTTCCAGTACTCCATCGGGCGGGAGCGGTCGGGACCGCGGAACAACGGCGCGGCTGGGTTCGCGGTCGGGCTGAGCCATTCGGAGTAGCCGTTCAGCGCCTGAGTCGCGGTCGGGTGCAATGGCACCAACCTGGGGTTCGGGGACTTTCCGCGCCGGATGGTCAACATGCCCTGCTCAAGGTCGGTGTCGCCGATTGTCAGGGCGAGGGCCTCGCCGACCCGCATCCCGGTGACGGCCAACAAGCCGAACAGCACTGGGTAGATAACAGACCGGTCGAAGCGGGGCAGGCGTCCGGCCGCCGCGACAAGGTCGGCTATCTGGCTCGGAGTGAAGATGAACGGAGCGGGCCGGTGGCACCCTGAAGGGAACACGCCTGTGGGGGGAACCTCGGTGCCAGGGTCGACGGCGGTCAGGTAGCGGGCGAAGCCGCGCACCGCTTCGAGTCTTCTGGCAGGCCTGCTGGGGGCGGGTTTGCCTTGCCCGTCATCAGGCGCAGCCGCCCAGGCCACGGCCAGTGCTGTGGTCACGGTGCCCGCGTGCTGGTTGTCCATGAACTCTGCGAAATGCGCCAGGTAGCGTCCAGGGGTCGCGAGTTTGTGTCCCATCGCCCGGCGCAAGCGGAGGTATTCGGCGACTTGGTCTGCGATGGCGCTCATGGGGTCGCTCCTTGGCCAGGCCAGGCTTGGGCCACCGAGCGGAGTCTGGCGACATCGACTCTGGCGTAGTTCGCGGTCGTCGCCAGACTGGAGTGCCGTAAGACTTGGCTGATCGCGTCAAGCGGGACCCCCTCCTGGATCATGCGTTCGCCCAGGGTGTGGCGCAGCCGGTGCGCCCTGAACGGTTCTATGCCCGCTCTCCCGCAAGCGCGCGCCACCACGGAACTGACGGCCTCGCGGGTAAGCGGCCTTATCGGCGCGCGTGTGCGGAGGAACGCGGCCCGGGCCCGGCTGGCGGGCCGGCCGTTTGCCAGATACGCGGTCATCGCGCTGCCGACCTGATCCGGCAGCGGCAGACGTTCGGATTTGCCGCCTTTCCCGTGGTCAAGGACTTCGGCATGTCGCCAGTCGAAGTCCTCAAGCGTGAGTCCGGCGACCTCCCCAGCGCGCAATCCGAGCACGCAGATCAGGCAGAGGACCGCCAGGTCGCGCCTCCCGACCGCGCTGCCTGGATCACACGAGGCGAGAAGGGCTCGCACCTGTTCGGTTGTGGCGCCAAACGGCAGAGGCGAGGGCACTGGCACCTTGACGGCGAGCGTCGCACCGGAAAGGTCGTGGCCGGTAACGCCGGTCAAGAAGCAGAACCTCAGGAAAGAGCGGAGCGTGTAGCGCAGCTTCTGCACTGACGAGGGTCCGCGGCTCGCCGCTTCTTCGAGCATGGCCTGGGCCACGGCCTGCGCCGTAATGCCACCGGCGCCGCCGCTTTTCGCATGGCGGTCCATGAATCGCTTGATCCTCGCCGTATTCGCTGCGGCGGTGGAGACCGCCAAGCGCCGTTCGTTGAGCATGTATGAGCGGAAAGCGGCGACGGTTTCGTCCTCGGGCACCGGGACGGCCAGCGCCGCGGCCGGCGATATCAACCCTCTGTCAGCGAGCCAGCCAAGCAGATGGGACAGCGCGCGCGGCGAGTGGAACGCGCTCATTGTGTCACGTCGTAGCCGGAGATAGCCGTCCACCCACATGGCGTCAAGGTCGTCCAGCGACAACCCGGCCTTCTTCATGGACATGCTCAAATGGGCGGCAAGCTGCATCTGCCCACGGGCCGACAAAGGCGTGAACCCGAGCCGAATCAATTCTTCTTGGAAGCCATCGAGATGACTGGAAATTGGGCCGTCAGCGCGAACGGGGCGGGCGCCTACTGCGGGAACGGTGATCATGGTTGTCCTTTCGTGTGTTCATGGGACCTTGAACACACAACACAACCAGGCTCATCCGATTATGCCGACATTCCCATCCCAGGGCCAGGCCCTGACCAGGCAACCCGCAACCCGGTCGGCATATTACGGAAGTTGGCATAGCAGTCGCTATGCCGACATCGGCATAGCGACTGGGACGGCGCCGCCCGGCAAGTCCAAGCCTCGGCGCCGACCCGAGCCGCGGCAGAGCGGGTGTTGAAAGCCAAGCTCGCTTCGCGGATGTTGTGCCAGCCTTTCGATGTCGAGTTGG
>JAIRXV010000408.1 GCA_031268115.1 Bifidobacteriaceae bacterium | reverse complement strand
GATCGCCGCACTCCACTCGGCCTCCGGTTCGGTTCGATTTGCCTATGTCGAGCTGGTCGAGTGACACCCGCGGCCCCGGGCCGTGCGGCACCAGCCGGAGCGTTGCGAGGGATTCTGCGGCGCGCCGGCGCGGTGCCAGACCGGACCGATTTCCCGTTATTGGGCGAGCTGACAGACGCTTTTGAGGCACTCGCGGCCCGGCACCCCACCCAGATCGCGGTCCGCCAGATTGGGACCAGCCGCAGGGGTGAACCGCTGAAGGCCTACACCATCGGCCGGGGTCGTTTAAGCCACCTGGTGGTTGGCGGCGTCCACCCGAACGAACCGATCGGCTCGTGGACCGCCCTGCACTTGACGCAACAGTTGATGGAAGATCCCGTCCTCAGCGACCGCCTTGACGCCAAATGGTCGATCATCCCGTGCGTGGACCCCGACGGGTATCGACTCAACGAAGGCTGGCTCGCGAACCCCGGGGATAGGGCCGACTATGCCCGGCATTTCTTCCGTCCGGCCCCGGACGAACAGGTCGAGTGGACCTTCCCGTTCTCCTACAAGAAGGCGCACTTCGACCGGATGCTGCCGGAGACGAAGGCCCTGAGGGACGCGATCGATCTGGTTCGGCCCGACTTGTACGTGCCGTTGCACAACAGCGAGATGGGTGGGGTCTATTACTACCTTTCCCGCGATATACCAGCTTTGCACGAGCCTTTGCGTCAGATTCCCCGGCACCTCGCCATACCCCTCAATGAGGGCGAGCCCGAGGCGGGATACCTGGTGGAACTGGCGCCCGCGATTTTCGCGGAGGGCTCGCTGGAGGATGTCTACGATTGGTTCGAGGAGCGCGGACTCGATCCGTTCCCGCCCGGTTCCGCCGGCAATTCTTCCGGCGAATACGCCGCACGGGTCCACGGTGCGCTTTGTCTGATCGCGGAGCTGCCCTATTGGCGCGACGAACGTGTCCAAGACACTCGCCCAACGGAAGAATCCTACGCGGACCTGCTGGAACGTACTGGCCGCCAAACCGCGGAGTTGGCGGAGGTGTTGGCTGAAGCCGTTGCGCAGGCGGACGGCTTGGTGGACTGGCGTACGCCGTTGGCCCATGGGGCGCGGGCGTTCGCGCAGATGATGTCCGATGCCGCACTGACCACCCAGGCCCGAGCCCGAGAACCGCAGGCCAGACGCCTAGCAACGGCCGCCGAGCGGTTCGGCTGCGAAGACACGGTGCGGATGTTCCGGCTGCGCTACGGGGGGATGATGGCGCGCGCCGTGAGGGCCGCCATCGGCGGTGGCCGCGACGATGCCGCGCTCACCGCCCTGGCCGACCGTCTCGATGCGCGTTGCCGAGAGTGGTGCGACGAAGCGGCGGCCTGCGACCAGTCCGAACCCATTCCCATTCGCGGGCTCATCGGTGTGCAATATGGGGCCATTCTCGCGGCGGCGTCGCACTTGGCGGGGTGGCCCGAGCTATGAGAGTCGTGGCGAATGTGGCCGAACGGATTGGGGGACTTGCCCTGGTATTCTTCGGCGTCACGTTCGTCATCTATCTGGCCGTCTTTGCTTTACCCGGGGATCCGATTAGGGCGCTGGCCGGAGATAAGCCTTTGCAGGATTCGATCATGGCGGCCTTGCGAGCCAAGTACCACCTCGATGCGCCCATCTGGGAGCAATACCTGTCCTACTTGGGCGGGCTGTTCCACGGGGATCTTGGCACGGATTTCACTGGCCGCCCCGTTCTACGCTTGATGGCTACACGTTGGCCTGTCACGATCGCGTTGGCGTTGACCGCGTGGGCGATAGAGATGGTGGTGGGGCTCGGCATCGGCGTGGTGCAGGCGCTCAAACGGGGGACCGCAATCGACCACGGGTTGCTCGTTTTTACCGTCCTAGCGTCCTGCGTTCCAGTGTTTGTGCTTGGCGTGGTGGCGCAACAGATTTTCGGGGTGCGCCTCGGATGGCTGCCTGTGGCCGGAGTCCGCGATGGCTGGCCCGCGGCCTATATCCTTCCGGCCACGGTGGTCGCGTTGTTCGGACTGTCCGCGGTGTCCCGGCTGATGCGTGGGGCAATGGTCGAGAACCTCGGCGCGGAATATGTGCGTGCGGAGCGAGCCAAAGGCTTCGGTCCGGGGCGTGTGATAGGGGTCCACGTGTTGCGCAACTCACTCATTCCAGCCTCGACCTACCTTGCCACCGACTTGGGCTACCTACTTGGCGGCACGGTTATCATCGAGGGAATCTTCAACTTGCCTGGCGTGGGTAACTTGCTGTTTGAGGCGATCCGTACCCACGAGGGTCCGACTGTTGTGGGAGTGTCCACCGCGCTCATTCTGATTTTCCTGCTCACCAGCGTCTTAGTGGACGCCATCCACGTTGCGTTGGACCCGAGGTTGCGCCGTGCTTGACCCCGCAGGCGTCGAAGCCACTGACGTGCCGGCCCGCCGCTCCGCGAAGAGCCGTCTGCTACACGAACCCACCTTCACGCTACCGGCGAGCGTCTTGACGGTTTTGCTTGCCATGGCGATCTTCCCCGGATTCTTTGCCGGCCTGTTCGGCAACGGCGACCCGCGAGTCTGCGACCTGTCACGCAGCGCAGGCGGTCCGGGACCGGGCCACCCGTTCGGCTTCGACGTGCAAGGCTGCGATGTTTACGCCAATGTGATCCATGGCGCCCGCAGTTCCATCGCCGGAGGGTGGCTCGCCACGGTCATCTCGGTTGTTATCGCGTTGGCGTTCGGGACTGTTGCGGGATATTTTGGGGGGTGGGCCGATCAGGTCGTTACCCGGCTCACCGAAGTCTTCTTGGGTTTCCCTTTCTTGTTGGGCGCCATCGTTGTACTGAACAGTGTGGGCGACCGCGGTGTTGTTTCAGTTTCGGTGGTGCTTGGACTGTTCGGTTGGCCCACAATGGCGCGCCTTGTGCGTTCCTCGGTCCGTTCGGTCCGTTCACTGGATTTCATATTGGCGGCCAAGACCATGGGGCTCGGGACGCGCCGCATAATCGGTGGCCACGTGCTGCCCAACGCGTTGTCGCCCGTCCTGATTTTCGCCACGATCTCCGTTGGCGCCGTGATCGTGGCCGAAAGCACCCTGACCTACCTTGGGGTGGGTTTGGCGCCCCCAGCGATCTCGTGGGGGTTGCAGATCGCGGCCGGTTCGCGCTATTTTCAGACCTCGCCGCATATCCTGGTGTGGCCATCTGTGTTTCTTGCCGTGACAGTCCTAGCGGTAATAGTCCTCGGGGAAGGCCTGCGTTTAGCCTTCGATCCAAGGCGGGCGGTATGACAATGCACGATGACGGCCCCCTTCCGCCCCGAACCCAAACACCAAGCGGCCCAAGCGTCCGAGGCGGTGGGCGGACCCGCTGGCGCGGGCCCGACGCGCACCGGCGGGCAGGGGGCCACGCCGTGGACCGCCCCGCCACCCCACTGTTGGCAGTTCGAGATCTGGCAGTAGCGTTCGACGTCGATGGCACCGCACAAAGTGCCGTCCGCGAAGTCTCGTTCGAGATCGCGCGAGGCGAAGTGGTAGCCCTGGTGGGCGAGTCCGGATCGGGTAAGACGGTCACCGCCCTCGCGCTGCTGGGACTCCTGCCAGGCAACGCGGCGGTGACGGGAAGCATCGAGTTCGATGCCCAGGACTTGGGGTCGCTGAGCGAACGGGAGCGGCGCCGAACGCGCGGACGGCGGATCGGCATGGTCTTCCAGGATCCCGTGGCCGCTTTGGACCCCGTATTCACGGTCGGCTACCAAATGGGTGAGGTGGTTCGCTTAGCCGAACCGAAACTGACCCGCGCTCAGGTGAGCGAACGTTGCATCGATCTCCTCAGCCTGGTCGATATCCCCGATCCGGCCCAGCGCCTGAGGGCCTATCCGCATCAGTTCTCCGGCGGCCAGGCGCAGCGAATCGCGATCGCGATGATGCTGGCCCACAGTCCAGATCTGATTGTGGCGGACGAACCGACCACCGCCCTAGACGTTACGGTTCAAGCCGAGATCCTCGACGTGCTGCGTGAAGTGCGGCGCCGGCTCGACTCCGCGATCCTCCTGATCACCCACAACATGGGCGTTGTAGCCGATTTGGCAGACCGAGTGCTGGTGATGCGCGCCGGCCGTTTAGTCGAAGACAGCCCCGTCGATAACCTCTTCGTCCACCCCAAAGCCGACTACACCCGTGCCTTGCTGTCGGCGGTTCCCCGCCTCGGGGGACCGAAAGACGGATCGCGGGCCCAGAGCGCCGCGCCCCGAGGCGACGGCCCAACGGTGCGCGTCGGCGCCGGCCGGCCGCCGGCGGCCCTGGTGGGTCATACGAGCGGCGAGGCTAACCGCGGGGCCGACGCGCCGGCATCGTCCACCCGCGAAGCGGTCCTGGAAATATGGGGTCTAACCGTCGAATACGGGGGCCGTCTACGTGGCCGTATGCGGGCCGTCGATGACGTAAACCTGAGGGCAATGCGGGGACAGATTGTGGGCCTGGTCGGGGAATCCGGTTCCGGCAAAACCACCCTCGGGCGGGCAGTGGTCGGGTTAGCGCCCCTGACAGGCGGAACTATCGCGGTTGAGGGGCGGGATGTGGGTGGGATCCAGCGGCGCGAGCGCCAAGCGATGCGTCGCAGAGTGGGCGTGGTCTTCCAGAACCCGGCCACTTCCCTGAACCCCCGCCATGCCGTGGCCCAAACCGTGCGCGAGCCGTTGCGTGTCCTGGGCGGAATGTCCCGTGCCGATGCCGCCGAACGAGCCGACGAACTCTTGGCCGCAGTCGGCCTAGGCGGTAGATGGCGCGAACGCTACCCGCACGAACTGTCGGGTGGGCAGCGCCAGCGCGTGGCCATCGCGCGGGCCGTGGCACTGGATCCGGCGCTCCTGATCGCGGACGAACCGACATCCGCCCTCGACGTTTCCGTCCAAGCCCAAGTGCTGGACGTGTTCAGGGAGCTGCAGGCCCGGCTGGGTTTCGCGTGCCTGTTCATAAGCCACGATCTGGCCGTGGTGGACACCCTGGCGGACTGGGTGGCGGTGATGCACCGGGGCCGGATAGTAGAACAAGGCGACCGCCGCCGCGTGCTTTCGGCGCCCGTCGATCCCTATACGCGCCAACTGGTCGCATCCGCTCCGGTGCCAGACCCGGTGGCGCAACGCGAACGGCGCCAGGCCAGACTGGAGATGGCGTCGAGCTAGGAGGCCGCAAGGCGAAACGCAACGGCGCGCCGGCGCTCGCGAACGGCCCGCGGACAGCGCCGACGCCCGCGAACAGGCCGTATCCTTGGCGGGTCCCGCGG
>JAIRXV010000405.1 GCA_031268115.1 Bifidobacteriaceae bacterium | reverse complement strand
ACTGGCACGGACGGCAGCTCGGGCGTCGCTTCGAGGCCAGTGGCAGGTTCTAGGTTCTGAACCGCCCCGGGCGCCTGGGCCGGCGCCGCAGACGCGCCGGCCGGTATTTCGGCCAGGAGAACCGGGCACCACGTGGTCCCCAGCGGGTGCTCTCCCCCGCACAGTGGGCAGGTCAGCATGTCAACCACGACCGTCCTTGCATCATCACGCCGCGCGCGGCGAGCGCCGCCTCCAACTGCGGCAGGTCGCCGGGGTTGGGAAGTCCGATTAAGGTGATCTCGCCATCGTCCACGTGGGTCTGAAGCGATCGGGCCGCCGAGGCCGACGCCGCATCGAGGCGGGCCTGTCCCAGTGGCGTCAACACCGCCAGCTTCTGGTTCGCGCTGGCGAGCAGCGGCTCCGCGCTCGGCCGATCGGGCCGGTACGGGCCGCAAACCGCCACGTCCACCGCCGCCCACAGCGCGGACGCCACCCGTGCCGCCGCCCCGGCGGTACGGCCAGTGAACATCAGGATGTCCAGCGCGGGAGCGGACGGGTCGAGGCTGTCGCGCAGGCGATCCACCAAGTCGGCCAGCGCTTCGGCCTGCTCAGTCGGCTCCCCGCCCGTGATCGTCAGTCCGGTCAGGCAGTCCTCGGCGACGATGACGGCCAGCCTCCCGGCTAGCTCGGCGGTGTCAGCCGCCGCTCCGCCAAACGGATCCCACGTATCGATGGAAGCGCAGCCCGGGCAGTGGATTTGGCATCCTTGGGTCCACAACCCAAGGCGACGGCCGGGACCGAGGACCGTGACGGGATGCGCGATGCGGTTGACTTGGAGCCTCATTGTGAACCGAGCTCCAACGTCACCTGGCCGTGCGCGCCGGCCCGAACCCCAACAATCGACACCGCGGAGCCAGCATCCAAGGCAAACAACAGGCGGCTGAGCGGATTCACCAAGTACTTCTCTAGGGCGGTCGTAATCCCACGCCCACCCATCGCCAAATCCTTGGGTTCGGTCGACACGGCGATAAGCTGCTGACGGGCCGAATCGGCTATAGTAATCGTATTGCCCACGCGATTGCGAACGTTGCTCAGGATATTGTCTATAAACTGGTTCGCCAGTTTCACGGCAGTGGCGCCTTGGATCGGAAGGAAGACAACGATGTTATCTCCCAACCGTCCCAGCAGCTCCGGCCGGCCTAGGCCGTTTTCCGAGGCAGGGCGCGCAAAATAGCGTTCTATCGCATCGAGGAAGACGCGCTTGTAGGCCCATTTTTGGGCGGGATCGATCACGTCCGCCTCCGCAATACCGGGCGTATCGGCGCCTTCGTTGGAGGTGAAGACGATTAGCGCCTCGTTGAACAGAACCGTTTGCCCGGCACCGTCAGTGAGCCGGCCATCGGAAAGTATCTGCAAGAAGAGATCGTTGACCTCCCGCCCGGCTTTTTCGATTTCGTCGAAAAGCACGATGGAATGCGGGCGGCGGCGGATCGCGTTGGTTAGCTCTCCCCCGGCGTCGAAACCGACGTAGCTGGGCGGCGCCCCAACTAGGCGCATCTTTGCGTGTTCGTCGCGGAACTCAGACATGTCGAAGCGCAGCAGCGCCCGCTCATCCGCGAAAACCACCTCGGCGATCGCCTTGGCCATCTCGGTCTTGCCGACGCCGGTTGGACCGGTGAAGAAGAGCACGCCCCGTGGCGCTGTCGATGTCCTCTTCTGGTGGGCACCGGTCAAACCGAGGGCCGAACGCTTGAGGATATCCAGCACCTGCCCGACCGCCTCGTCTTGTCCGGTGACGCGCCTACGCAACACGGCTTCGCCATCGGCCAGGAGTTCGCGCAAACGAGCGGACTGCCACGGGTTCTCCGACAGCCCTTCCCGGTAGGTTCGGACGGCGCCTTCAATGTCCGACCCCACTGTGCCGGTGCCGGCCGCCAACTGCACTGCCTCGAACATCCCCCGCGTGGAAAAGCCCTCGGTGGCGTCCGCGAACCGCTGAGCCACACCGCCAGCCGTTCCGGGCGCTACCTGCCCAGCCACCAACAGTTCCGCGATCCGAAGCCGGGTATCCACGTCGGGGCTGGAGATCGGGATCTGGCGGATGCCATCTCCCCTTGTCAGCCAAGGCGGAAGATCGTCCGGGCGATCCACCAGCCAGACCACCGGATGGCGCAGCAGTCCGCCGCGGTTTCGCCATGGGAACCGGATCGGTTGGCCGTCCAGCGTCGCGTGCGCGTTGGCCAGCATCAGCGAAGCCAGCATCAGTTGGCGCAGACCGGGATCGTTCTCACCGGCGGCGGGTCTCATCTGGGACGCGTAGTCGATCACCAACGCCATCGCCGGTTCGCCGCATTGCGCTACCGCCTCAGCGATCGCATCCATACCCATGAAACTGACCTCGGCGGCACTTGGATCGTCGGTCGCCCGCAGCGCCCGCTCAGCAGGGGTCTGCAGCAAGTTGTCCACGAGTTGCGATTTGGTTCTATCGCTCAACGCCCGCCTGATCGCGTCCTCGGTCACGCCTTCTGCGAGACGCCGGATGCTCAACCCGTCCAACGGATCGAACGTGAGCACCGCGTGGAAGCCGCACTCCTGAAGAACCCTCCAGATCGCGTTCACGGTGGTGTCCGGGCGCACTTGGGCGCCCAACGGGATCGGGTGCAAGTCGTGAATGCCGCCGTGGACTATGCAGACCGCGGTAACCGGGAGCGAGGCATAGAGGGTCCGAAGCCACATCGGTGTGGCCTTCTCCCCAGTGCGCAGCCAGGCGGGAGTCCCGCTATTCGCGTCCGTCCGTACCTCGGCACTCATGCCGACCGCTCCCGCGGTGCCGCCCGACGCTGCCCGTGCTTCTTCTTGCCCGTGCCGGTTCCGCGCCCACCCACGGCGGAGGTCTCGCTGCGGTCCACCGGCCGCTCCCCCGGCTGACGTTCAACGCGCAACTCCGTGCCGATTCCACGATCGCGTAGGCGCCCCGCGACGCCGTGGACTTTCGCGCACGTCTCGCGTTCGACCCGGGCATCGTCCTCAGGTGTCGTGGCGCGTTGGGCGACAACGCGAGTGAACAGCATCCCCGATTCCGGGCTCACCTGGAACCGCACGCCATAGCCGGGGTGGTCCTCGTGCTCAGCTAAGGCGACCCGACCGAAATCGGACAAGTCGAAACCCTCGGCGACCTTGAAGCCAGCCTCGGCTAGGACTTCGGCCAAGGCGGCCTCAACGAACTCGGCATCCGCTGCCTTGGTTTGGGCCGCCTTGTGCGCCGCTACCTCCCGCGCAATGAGCGACACGTCGGCATCGGTTGAGGCCCCATCGGCCAAGGCCCGCAACCGGTTGGCTTCCTGGGAGTCGATGTCGGCGATTTCGAGCACGGCGTTCAGCGCCAGGTCCCGGCAATCCTGTGCCCGCAACGCCCCGACCGCCCTGGTCTTGAGTGTCAACAAATCGCCCTTTGCCTGCGCGAGGCTCGAAAGCTGGCCGATCCCGATGGCCGCGGCCGTCAACTCCTCACGGATCTTCGGGTCGCGCAAGCTCGCCACCACTTCGACAACTCTGTCGACGTCCGTATTCAAACGGTCCACATCCGCGGCCAAACGGTCCGACCCGTTCGTGGCGCTGGTGTCGCTGGGCGCCAACCGCTCCCCCAGACTGACCCCCGCGGCATCGACCGCCAACCGGCTCGCGGTCAGCCGCGCCATGATCGCCTCGGACGATGCCGTCCGCAACCGTGCGCGCGCCGCATCGATGGTCTCGGTCAAAGCCGCCTCCCACGCGATCAAAGCCTCATGGGTCTTGGGCACCGGCTCGCGCACCGCGGGGAGCGGAGGCGAAGCGTAGGCGGCCAGCTGCGCGGTCAATCTCGCCAGCGTGAGCTGGTGCAGACCGCAGCGCGCGCGCCGCGCGCGATCCTCTCGCCGGCGCAACTCGCCAGGCGAGATCACCTCATAGCCAAAACCTTTCGGACCGCTCACAATCTCTCCTTCGGTGAGGCCGCCCGGTGAGGCGCGAAATCGCGGGCGGGATCGGTACCCCTCGTCCGATCCCTCGAATCCTACCGACCCAATCCGCCCGACCCCCGGGTTTTGCGCCCCTCGGCCCCAAAGCGCTGAGGGAGGCAACCGAACCTCGCGCCACCCCGCGCGCGTCCGCCCGCATCCGATATCGGCGGTTCTCAGGCTAGGATTGAGCCCGCCGCTCGGTGGCCCGAGCAAACGCGGACGTAGCTCAATGGTAGAGCCCTAGCCTTCCAAGCTAGCCACGCGGGTTCGATTCCCGTCGTCCGCTCCCTTCTGTTTATGTACGCTGACCTGTTTATACGCTTGCGAGCGTGACCGCCACAACCCGTCGGCGGGGGACCTGCGGGGGGCAACGAAACGGGCCGAGACCCCGGTCCCCGTCAGCTGCGTGACGCCCGGGATGCCTCAAGCGGCGGGATTGATCGGTGGCACCGAGGCGAGCAAGCGCCCCAACGGAATGTCTGGTCCTGGTGATGGCTGGGCGACGGCGACAAGGCAACCTGGCCGCCTTGGACGAGGCTGACTGCCGGTTCATCGTCGGTTCGCGCGTGACAACAAGACCTTGACCGCGCAGGCCAACCGGGCCAAAGCCGTCGTGGAAGGTGACAAGGCGGCGCGCACGCCCCGGTTCGTCAAGAAAGGAAGAGACGGCTTCAGGTTTGACCGGGCAGCCTTGGACCGCGCCCGGCGCCTGGCCGGACTGAAAGGACGATCTGCGCGTTCCTGCGCGCGCTCAGGCCGCTCCGGTCGCCGACCATCCAGGTCAACGGTGCGATCCAGACTTTCCCGCCCGCCATTGCCGACAAGACCCAGGCCCTCCTCAACGCGCTCAAAGCCGAGAAACGTCACGCACTAAGCGTTTGACCCAAGTCGCGTCAAACGCCAATCCTTTCAGCCGTCAGTGGAGGCAGACCGACGGCATAATCATGTTCGCCTTTGTGCGGTAACAGGGACGTCAACGTAGTGGGCGTGGTCAATTCCTTCGCCCAGATCGGTGCCGCCGACGCGACCGCGCTAATCGCGGGCGCGTTGCTTTCCAATGCGGTCGGCAGCGGCGCTGGGCACGTTCGACCGGTCGGCAGCGGAACAGGCCGAGCAGGAGATCGTCAGCGTCCAGGTGGCCCTCGCATCGCTGCCCCGGGGCTCGACGCTGTCGTCGACACGACCGTAGCGTCAGTAGTCCCCAATGACTTCGGCGTGGTCAACGCCGTCTACGCCTGCCGGTTCAACGATGCGCCCCCACCGCCACCCTGGCTACCGATTGGAGAC
The DNA here is from genome assembly GCA_031268115.1 of Bifidobacteriaceae bacterium. Lineage (GTDB taxonomy): Bacteria > Actinomycetota > Actinomycetes > Actinomycetales > WQXJ01 > JAIRRT01. The sequence goes on along the minus strand of JAIRXV010000405.1, from coordinate 1,445 downwards.
ACGGAAGGCGACTTCTCCGTTTTCCGGGGTCAGGCGGGCGGTCCCGAAGGCGACTGGATTTCCGGCCTGGTCATACACGGTCGAGTCCATTGCCAGCACAGCTTCGCCTTCGACCACGTCGAGCGCCCTGGCGATCAGGCCGTGGACGCGGTCGATCCGGATCACCAGGTCGTTTCTGGCCAGCTCCACGCCGTACCTGCCCACCAGGTAGTCGAACAGGGACCCGGCCGAGAAGTCGGTTTGAAGGACGCCGTCGTAGGCGGTGGGCAGGTAGGTCACCACATGCTGATGCAAGCTGTTGTCGACGTAGCGCAGGCGCTCGAGCGTGATTAGCTTGTGTGCGGCGTTGAAGCCGAGGGCCTCCGCGGCCATCCTGTTTTGTCCTAGTTCGTTGCGCAGGACCTTAGTCGTCACGTCGCGGCCGAGGCTGCGTTGCTGGCGGAAGAAGCCGGTGACTTGGTCGGCGAACGACTCGCGCGCGTGTTGGACGAAGAGCGGATCGGCGACAAACGTTCCGCGACCCTGCTGTCTTGTGAGCCGTCCTTCCAGCACCAGGTCGTCCACGGCCCGGCGGGCGGTGATACGGCTGACCGCGTAGGTTTCGCAGAGTTCGGTCTCGGAGGGCAACCGGTCCCCCGGCGACATGTGACAGATGCGTTCCCGCAGGTGGTCGCGCACATCGGCGTACTTGGTCATGTCATTGAGCATCCCTTCTGGATCGTGTAACAACCTCGTCGGGGCGGAAATGCTGTAGCACCACACTATCGTGTAAGTCATTATGATGTTATGCTCTAAGACGTAATGACAACCTACTGAGTAAGGACACTCACGTGCCAGTTGCCCCGGCCAAGCCGACTATCAGCGAAGACGCTGCCCGCGCGACCGCCAACGCCAGTCGTGGGCTGTGCTTGGATGCCATTGAGACAGCCAACTCGGGCCATCCGGGGGCGGCCTTGGCGATGGCCCCGGTGATCGAACTTATCTTTCGCAAACACCTGCGGCACGACCCGGCGGACCCAGGTTGGGTCGGGCGGGACCGTTTCGTCCTGTCATGCGGCCACGCCTCCGCCTTGCTGTACTCGCAACTTCACCTGTCCGGTTATGACGTTGGCATAGACGATCTGCGTCAGTTTCGGCGACTGGGCTCAAGGACGCCGGGGCATCCTGAGTTGGGCGCCACGCCTGGGGTGGATGTCACCACCGGGCCACTGGGTCAGGGCCTGGCCATGGCCGTCGGCCTGGCGATGTCGTTCCAGTGGCAGCGGGCCGTCTACGACCCGGACGCGCTAAGCGGCACATCGCCTTTTGACCGCTGCGTCTGGGTCCTGGCCTCGGACGGCGACCTACAGGAGGGGGTCTCCTACGAGTCCGGCGCCCTCGCCGGGCGACAACAGTTGTCCAACCTGACCGTCATCTACGATGACAACGCCATCCAGATCGACGGC
>JAIRXV010000368.1 GCA_031268115.1 Bifidobacteriaceae bacterium | reverse complement strand
CCGAAGACTGCCTCGGCGTAGTAGCCCCACGGGCTGAACATGACGATGTTCCCCGTCACACGCACGGCCTGATTGCCCCAGTCCGTCCAGATACCGCCAGAGTTGCCCCCGTAAGATCTTAGAATGTAATTGCCCTTAATGAGCCCCTCATTCATGTAGTGGACCTTGATGGGGGCCGTCTCCGAGCCGCTGAACTCGTTGCGGTAGTTCGTGTCCTCAATCATGTTGTAGAGAATTTCCGAATCCCAGGAGAACACCCCGACAATCCCGGATTGTCCGGAACGGGCAATGTAGTTGCCGCGGACAATGTGATGACCGTACAGGTCCGTGTCGTGGAAATGGGTCCTTGTCGCCCCAGTTCGATTGCCAGCCCAAATGTCACAGCTGAGGCCGATGTCGATGGCGATAGTGCGGGCGTTGATGATCTTGTTCTGCTCAATGATCCACTTCAGGCCGCCGTACACGCTGACCGCACCGGCCTGCCGCCTGGCCACCTGATCGGGGAAATCGGAGTATGTGTTGGCCGCGTGCATGAAAGTCAACCCGCGCACGGTGATGTAGCCCAAACCCCACACGCTTGGCGCGAAAATCTGGCGCCGGACGTTGATCTCCGCCAATCGGGAGTTCGGATTGGTCCCGTCGAAGTTCGCGAAGATCGTGGTGCTGCCGGCCCCAACCTCCGCGTACCAGGTGTTGGCCTGGGCTCCGACCAACTCCAGCGACGCTTTTTGGCTGTAGGCCTCTTCGTCGAGGTAGACATCGCCTGCGGTGTAGTTGGCGAAACAACCGCCGCCGCCGCCGTTCGGGTGGCATTGAGAATATGGGTTCCAGTTGCCGAAGAACGAATTGGGCAGAGTCGCCGCCCACACATCCCCGTCGTATTGGAACCAAGTGTCGATCTCTTCGGATCCCTTGATGACCACTTCGCCATCGCCGGCTGCCGTGTACGTGATGCGGCTGTCTTCATCCGTGCCCCCGCGGATGGGCTCGACCAGCTCGCGGTAGAGGCCGGCGTGGATCAGTACCGTATCGCCCGGCTGGGCCTCGTGAGCGGCCTTGTCCACGGTCCGGTAGGGCGCTGCCTCCGTCCCGGGCCCGGAGTCGTCGCCCGTGGGGGCAACGTGGATGGCATCCCCTTGCGCCAGGACCGGCGCTGACGGCACGGCCACCAACCCGACGCACACGGCGACAGTCAGCAGCATGTAGCCCAGCGTGCGGGGGCGTTGGCGGTGAATCGACATGGAAGTGCTCCTTTGCATCAAGTGGAGGGCATAGCGACGGGCAGTGGACTTGGAATGAGGTCGTTGGCGCACCGCAGCGCGCGGCGCAGCACCTCAGGATGGGGCGCGGCCTTGATCGGCACGCCATCTCGGCGTGCGACACGGAACTCGGCACGTTCTCCGGGCATGAGCGTGACCAGCATCTGGTCTACCCGCAACGCTGCGGCCGGCGCCCCAAGGGCCCCGGCCAAGCGGTCCGGGAAGAGGCAAAGGTCGCGGGTCAGGCCAGATGCCTCGGCGGTCACCCACAGGGATCCGCCCCGCAGATCGGCTTCGACTTCCAGGGCGGTCGGCTTCAGAGCGCTCGCCCTGTCCGGTAGGAACGCCCACACGGACCGGCCGGCCGCGGAATCGAGAACGATCAGTTCGCCAGCCGGGTCCTCCGACGAACCGATCTCGGATGGCAGTACCCGCCGGGCGATTCCCCGGGCCGGCGCGCATATCGCGAGGTCGACGGTGCCGAGCGTCCGTCCGCTGAGGTCCACGCGGCGCGCAACGATGTTCATGTCCAGTCCGCGTGCGCCATCGTTCACGATGACGGCCTCCAACCCCGCCTGCCCGGACGGGTTGAACGAACCGCCTGGGGCGAGCGGCTGGATTGTCACCAACACCGGCGCGAAGGCCCGCCGGAGCGCGTACCAAAGTGGCTTTTCCAATCCGGCGTAGTCGATGGCGGACCAACTGATCGCTGGCCAACAGTCGTTCAATTGCCAGACGATGGCGCCGCTGCAGCGTTCGCGTGTGCGCAGCCATTCGATACCCGTGGCAACGGCCCGTGCCTGAACCAATTGCGCCGCGAAATGCCAGTTCGGTCCGTCCTCTTGGATTGCGAAATGCGGTTGGATACCCCTGGTCAGCTTGTGCATGCCGTCAATGGCTCGCATGTGGTGGCGGGTGAGCGGCGAAGCCGGTCCGGGAATCTCATCTCCAACCACCTGGCGCAAGGTTGTCCACGCTGGCGGTCCACACCATCCCATCTCCGCCACGAACGCCGGATCGTGGTCGCGATAATGCGCGTAATCCACAAAGTTCCAGGCATCCCACAGGTTGGAGGGGCCATGGGAATCCAATTCCGGATCGAGGTCCAGGGAGCCGGACCAAGGCGCGTTCGGCACATACGGTCGGGTCGGGTCGAGGCGGGCGAGGACCCCGGGAAGAATGTCGAGGTAATAGCGCGCGCCCCAACCTCGATCACCTATTTGGTCCACCCAACCCCAGTGGTGCCGTCCGAGGACGGTCTCGTTGCCGCCGCACCACACCGCCAAGCTCGGGTGTGGCGACATGCGCGCCACCGCCTGCTCCGCCTCGGCTTCGACAAGCGCTAGCATCTCGTCGTCTTCGCAATAGGCAGAACACGCGAACAGGAAATCGTGCCAAACCAGCATTCCCAATTCGTCGCAAGTGTCGAGAAATTCTTCGCTCACAAAGTACCCGCCACCCCAGATACGTAGAAGGTTGGCGTTGCCTTCGAGGGCTTGGCGAATCCGCTCGGGTACCCGCGTCTCGCGGCTCGCGAATGTGTCGTCTGGAATCCAGTTGTATCCGTGGACCATAATGGGCACGCCGTTCACCAGGATTCCCCAACGTGTGCCCACTCGATCCGGTGTCTCGCAAACCTCGACACTGCGCATCCCGAGGCGAACGTTCGCGGCGTCGAGCGGGCCGGCGCTGTTCTCCAGGGCCACCGCCAGGCCGTACAGGGGTTGATCCCCAAGGTCGGCCGGCCACCACAGCTCCGGATGCTCCACCGTGAGGACGATGACGGCCCGTCCGCCCCGTACCTGAACTTTGCCCGCCGCTACGCTCCGGCCCCGCGGATCGGTCAGGGTGGCGCGCACCAAGGTGTCGGGTGGCCCGTCCACTTCGACGTTGACGGTAACGCGCGCAAGCGAGCGGGCCTGCTCCAACTCGACTAGGGGCCGCAGCTCCGATATCCGTCCAGCGAAAGTCTCAAGGCGAATGTCTCGCCAAATCCCTGCGGTCAAGAAATGCGGGCCCCAATCCCAACCGAAGTTGGCAGCCGCTTTGCGCACGTGGGCATAGGGTTCGTCGTAGGGATTGGGGAGGGCCCCGTGGATCTGTTCGTGCACCACGGCCGCGTCCCACGCGGAGTCGAAATGAACCTCGATGGTATTGTCGCCGGGCTCCAACACCCGGTCCGCCGCCCAGCGGTGGACCAGGTGTTGATCGCGGGAAGCGCCCACGAGTCGCCCATTGACAAAGACTTCGGCGATTGTGTCCAGCCCTTCGGCCACCAATTCCGTGCGCAGCCCGGGGGCTGGCCACCATTGGAAAGTGCGCCGATAGACCCATCGTGATCGCCCGACCCACACCTGTGACAGTTCGCCCCATCCAACGGCCGGATCTCCGATCAGGTTGGCTTCGATGAGGGCCGTGTGGAGTTCTCCGGGCACGCGCGCCGGAATCGATGCGGTCCGAACGTCCTTGGGTACCGAGGGCGGGCCCGATTCCCATATCAGTTCCCACACTCCTGCCAGGTCGGTGACAGTCAGCGCCGTGGCGGAGGGTTCCCGTGTGAGAGTCATCCCTTCACCGCCCCGGCCACGAGTGCCTCTTGCATCCGTTTGGACATCACCGAATAGGCGATGTAGACGGGCAGGAGACTCAGCACTGTCCCAGCGGCAAGAATGCCGTAGATTGTCGAATCGTTCACCAGCGTGGGTACCGCCACTTGGATGGTCCGGACGTCCGGTGCCGTGCCGGTGATGGTCAGTGAGAACAGGTATTCGTTCCAGAACGTCAACAGCTGCAAGATGGTAACACTGACGATTCCAGGCCGGGCGATTGGCATGAATACCTGGGTCAGGGTGTGCCAGTGCCCGGCGCCGTCAAGTGCCGCCGATTCGACCAGTTCATTGGGTACTGTGCGCATGAATTGGGTCAACAGCAGAACAGACAACGGCAACGCGGATGCCGGCAAGTAGAGCATTTGGAACTCGCGGGTCATAAACAGATTCATCTGGATGGCCAGAAGCACCGTGGGAATCAACGCCGCGAACGGTGGAATCAGGAAGCCGGCCGCGAACGCTTTGCTGATGGCTCGCGACAGACGGTTGTCGTTGCGGGCGATGGCGTACGACGCTGGAACCGCCAAGAACAGTGTGACGACGATCGCCACGGCACAGATCAGAACCGAGTTCAAGAGGGCCGGTCCCAGTTTGGCGGTGGTCCATGCGAGTTTGAAATTCTCCCAGAGCCACTTAGTGGGCAGCGAGAAGGGGTGGATGAAGATCTCAATGTTGGTCTTCAGGGAACTCATCAAGAGGTAGTAGATGGGCGCGGCCAGCAAGATCGCGTAGAACCACGAGAACACGGAGGCCACGGGGCTGGGTTGGCGACGGGGGCCCGTGCCCCGGCGACGGCGAGAACTGCTCATGACCGCTCCTCCCTTTCGCGGAATAGCACTGAGATAAGGGCCATGCCGGCGATGCCGACTACCAGCAGAACCACGCCCACCACCTGGGAGTAGCCGAGGTCTTGTTGCGAGAACGCCTTGGCGTAGACCAAATAGGACAAGGTGGTGGTCGATGTGCCGGGACCGCCGCGCGTCAACAACAGGATCAGCGCGGCCGAGGTAAACATGGTCCACAGGAATTGCAAGGTGGTCAGGGTGTTGGTGTAGTCCTTGACCATGGGGAACGCGATGCGCCACATGGTTCGCATTCGCCCGGCACCGTCGATCTGGGCGGCTTCGAGGACTTCGCCGGGGATGCTGGAAAGGCGCGCTGAGAACAGCACTCCCGTCCAACCGACTCCGCGCCACAGATCGATGGCGATCAAAGTGCCCAAGGCGGTGGCGGGATCGGCCAGCCACGGGCGGACCATATCGTCTAGCCCAATCAAGTTGAGGAGGCCGTTGAGTCCACCGTTGGGCGAGAGCATGCCGTAGAAGACCATGCCCGTCACGGAGATCGAGATCAGTCCGGGCGAGAAGAAGAGGATTGAGAGGATCCCGTGGCCCCGCGGGCGCGTGTACAAGTGGAAGCCGAGCATGAACGCGAGGGGAATCATTACCGGCACGGCGACACCGACTTGCACCAAGGAGTTCCGGATGGCCGCGAAGAAGGTGGGATCGGCGAACACCCGCGCTACGTTCTCAAAGCCAACGAAGGTGGGCTTGTAGATCAGCCCCTTCCACTGGAGGGTCGCGATAACGAACATCGCCAATAGCGGTCCAACTGAAAAGAATACGAACCAGGCGAGCGACGGCGCGGTAAACCACAAGATACGCCTTGAGTGCCGACGCGCTTTGAGCGCGGAGCTGCTTCGCGTTGAGCGCGGGCCAACCGGTGGCGCGGTGGCGGTGGTTGTCATGGCTTCCCTCGGGGCTACGGGGTCGAATGGAGGTGAGCGTTTGATCCGGTGCGGGGGCCGCGAGGCGGCCGGCCCCCGCACCGTGGCAGGCAGTGCCGGGTTCGGTTCGAAGACGCCGATGAGGTTTCGGGCGCTTCGCTACCGGTGCCGACCTAGCTCTGTGTGGCGGAGTCGAGGCCCGAGCAGATCTCATCCGGGCTGGCCGAGCCGTAGGCGCCGGCGAGGACGGCGATGATCGGATCCGAGGCGGATCCGATCCACACGTCTGGCATCACCGCGTAGGAGACCTCGGAGTCCAATCCGAGGGCCTCGGCCAGCAGCGGGTTTGTCGCATACGATGCGAAGTCGCCGGTCACCGGGGGCAGAATCGAGGCGGTCTTGACAAAATCGCCCACGTTCTGGGTCTCGTAGAAGGCCTGCACCAGTTGACGGACCAGATCGATCCGATCGGGCGCGGCCCCCTGCTCGGTGATCATGAAGCCAACTCCGGTGAAGCCCTGGAGTGAGCTTGGCTTGTCGAAGACAGAGCCGCTCGGCAACGCGAACCCGCCCAGCGTGGTCCGCTCTTCGACACCGGTTCCGGCATCGACAGCGCCGGCGTAGGCCCACGAGCCTGCCGACATGATGGCGGCCTGCTCCGAGTAGTACATCGCGTACATATCGTCCGCGGTCAGTCCGGCCACGTTGTCGACAAACACACCGGCATCGCGCAGGTCGGTGAAGAGCTGGATGCCGTCCATGACTGAGGCGGTGTCGCAGTAGCCGCCGTTCTGCATGACATCCTTCATCGCGGAAGCGTCGGTGGTGGATTGGGCGATCTGGTAGAAGAGCTTCTGGCCCGTCCAGTCGTTGCCGCCCACAACCACGGGGTCGATATCTGCCGCGCGGAGTTTTTCGGCCGCAGCGATCAGTTCGTCGGTGGTGGTTGGAATGCCTTCGACGCCCGCCTTCTCCAGCAGATCGGTGTTGTACCACACGGGCCATGAGAAGCCCGAGTACGGCAGACCTTGGAGTGCGCCATCGGGCTCACCGCCCACGCGCCACTCGTTGAGGGCGTCTTCCTTCATGGTCTCCGCCAAACCCCACTCGGTCAGGTATGGCTGGGCGTCCACGGTCACGCGGGCCTCGTACCAACCGAGCGTCTTGTCGAAGAGGTTGACGATGACGAGGTCCGGCGCCTTATTGCCGGCAACCATGGTCTCGACTTGATCGTCGATGGTCTCCAGGCCTTCGGTGACCTCCAGGGCGATGCCGGTGGCGGCCGTGAACGCGTCGAAGATGCGCTGTTGGGCTTCGGCCTCGGGGCTGCCCGATGCCCATCGGGTCACCACGGACAAGGTGCCGCCGGTTGCCTCGGTGTCTTGGCCGGACGAATCGGACGTTTCGTCGCCTGTGTCCTGGGCGGTCGGGGACGCGGTGTCGGTGGGCTGAGCGGTGTTGTCTTCCTCGGCCGGAGTGGTCGAACACGCCGCTAGGACGAAGGCGAGTGCTAACGCTGCGGTCAGGGGCGTGGTTCGCCGGATTGATTTGCGGTCCACTTGGGGCTCCTTTGCTCGGGTCTGAGGGGCCGTCCACGACGCCCTCCGAGTGCGAGTATCGCAGCGCGGAGCCAGAATGTCAAAACTTTCATTAGTAATCTATGTATTGCTCGAACCGCGCGACACCAAGTGGGCCGGCGACGCTAGCACCACCTGCGGCGGCGCACCCCCAAGCACCCCAAGGAACGTCTCAGCCGCCAAGACTCCCAGCGCCTGCACATCGTGGCTGACAGCGCTCAGCGAAGGCGAAGCCAGCTGGCACTGCGGCGAATCGTCCCAAGCGACAAGCGAGAGATCCTCCGGCACCGCCAGACCGAGGCGCTCGGCCTCGGCCAAACCGCCAAGGGCCATCACATCGTTGTCGAACACGAGCGCGGTGGGACGTTCCGTCATCGTCCACACGTCTGCCACGGCCCGCACCCCCGCCGCCCACGAATAGTCGCCGCCAAAACTCGTGGTCCGCAACGCGAACTCTGAGGCCGCCTCAGCGAAAGTGCGCCGCCGGATGATGGTGTGGGCCATCTCGGCAGGCCCAGCCACGTGACCCACGTGAGAGTGCCCGGCCGCCGCAAGGGCCCCGACAAGATCCCTCATCGCGACTTCATCCTGGTTCCAGACCGTGGCAATCCCGTCGCCCGTCTGCGGATCCGAAATCGCCAAGGCTGAGATTCCGAGTTCCTTGACCAACCCCACTCGCTCATCGCCCGGCAGCAGATCGATCAGGATGACCCCCTGAACCTCCGCGTCGCGGACCCAGCCCCGCAAACGCTCCATCGCCTGGGCAACAGTGGCGAACACCTGGAGCAGCACGGCGATCCCCCGCGGCACGAGCACCTGCTCCAGTCCGGCGATGAACTCCGGGAAGAACGGCTCGGCACCCAGCACCTCCGCGTCCCTGACAAGAACCAAACCCACAGGCAACCCGGCCGGCACAACGAGCCGCGCGTCATCGACCAAACCGGTCATCGGTATCCATCCGTTCGTTCATTCGCCTACGCGATCCGTATCATGTTGCTGGCACACACTATGCCGGGGATCGGGGGACACGCACGTGGCACGGCGTGAGACGGTGGCGTCGGGGCCAGGGAGCCGGGCGCTGGTGGTCGATGTCATCCGTTCGTCTGGGCCGGTCAGCCGCGTCGAACTAGTCCAGGCGACCGGTTTGACGCAACCAACCATTTCAAACATTGTCCGCGCACTCATCGCCGATGGCGTAGTCCGCGAAACCGGCGACACGGTCGCCACAGGCGGCAAACCGCGCACGCTGCTCGCCATCAATTCTGAGGCGTCCTACGGCATCGGCCTGCATGTTGGGATGGGTACGGCCACATGCGTGGTAACCAACACGCGCGGCGGGATGGTGGGGCGCCAACTCATCGCCGCGCCCGAAGGCACAGGTGAGGTGGGTGTCGCGCGGCTGTCGCAACTGTGCCGGGACACCATTCACGCGCTCGGGGTGGACACGCGCGCCGTGGCCGGCCTCACGGTGGTGGCAAGGGGCTTGGTCGATGTCGGACACGGACGCCTCCCATCGGTCGCGCCTGCCACGCTCGGCCCAAACCTCGGCGCGGCGCTAGCCGAACAGCTCGGCTTCCCCGTGCTGGTGGCCTCCGATGCCGCGGCCGCCGCGGTGGGCGAATACTGGGTCCGCCAAGTCTCGCGAGACCGGCTGTTCGGCTGCCTCTACATGGGCACTGGGATCAGCTCGGGCGTGGTGGTGGACGGCGCCTTGCACCGCGGCGCCAGCTCGAACGCCGGACAGATCGGCCACGTCTCGGCCGTCCACAACGGCTTGGCCTGCCCCTGCGGCAACTGCGGCTGCCTAGACCTCTACGCCGCCCCGCCGGCCGTGGTCACCTGGGTCCGGACCACCCCAGGGCTGGCCGATCGCCTCGGCATCACACCCGAGGAGACCTCGTGGCGGGCCTTCGACATCCTCGCCCGGGCCGCTCTGTATGGGGACGACGGCGCAATGGCGGTCCTCGCTCCATCGACCGAAATGCTCGCCACGGCCGCCGTCACCCTGGTCAACCTGTGGGACCTCGACACACTTGTCCTCGCGGGTCCGGGGTTCGCCGTGGCCGGCTCGCTGTACGTCAAGGAGATACGCCGACGCCTAGCGGAGCGAGCGTTCCCCCGTGCCATCCACGACGTGCAGGTGGACTTGTCCAACAACCCGCGCGAATCGGTCGCCATCGGCGGCGCCGCCCTAATCCTTCAAGGCTCCGTTTCCCCAGGCCACGGCCCAGAAGTCAGTTTGAACTCGTAGCTGCGGGGGCGATTCGCATTTGAAGCATGGCCGCGAAGCGCGCATCCGGATCGGACAGGTCGAGGCCGCTGATTTCGCCGATCCGGCGCAAACGGTAGCGCAGCGTATTCGGGTGGATGAACAGCCGATTCGCCGCCGCGGCAACGTCCCCGAAGGTGTCGAGCCAGGTCCGCAGCGTCTCCACCAGGCCGGTGCCGGCCGCGGCATCGTGGGCGATGAGCGTGGCGATGGGCCCGACCGGTTGGTCGCCGCGGGCCGCCATCAAATCGCCCAACTCCAGCAACAGCGAAGCGGTTTGGACATCCGCCATCCGCGCCACTGGGCCGAGTGGCCCGCCACAGCGCAGCACTCTAAGAATCCGTTCCACGGTGACCCGGGATTGAGCCAGGCCGGTGATGTCCCGGGCCTCGCGTCCGATCGCGATCACGGCGCTAAGCCCGGAACCCACCCGGGCGAGGAAGGCCCCCGCGGCGCGGGCCGCGCGCTCCTCCCCATCGAGGTCCGCCCGCGCCACCGGAAACAGACCATAGGCGACCCCGCCGATTTCGGCGACCGCCGCCCCAGGGTTCATCGCCGATAGGTGAACCGCGAACGCATCCGTGAATCGCTGGCGCTCCGCGGCCCGCCGCTGTTCCGCGTCGGCCGAACCGCCGGCATCGT
>JAIRXV010000360.1 GCA_031268115.1 Bifidobacteriaceae bacterium | reverse complement strand
TGGCCGTCTTGTCCGCGATCCCCCGCAGACGCCCGACGGTCCGGGCCGTCTTGTCCGCGATCCCCCGCAGGCGCCCGACGGTCCGGGCCGTCTTGTCCGCGATCCCCCGCAGGCGCCCGACGATCCTGGCCGTCTTGTCCGCGATCCCCCGCAGACGCCCGACGGTCCGGGCCGTCTTGTCCGCGATCCCGGAACATCCCCGGAGGCGCTGATCCGGATTGCGATCCGGCGCCCGGACCTGCGGCCCGCAATCGTCTTGCACCCGAACGCACCCCCTGACCTGCTGATGTGGCTCTGGCAAACCGGAACCCCTTTGGTTGGCGAGGCCCTCGCAGTACGGAGCGTGTTCTGGAAACCCCCGGCGCTCCCAGCGACCCACCTTGGCATGGCACGCCGCGTTGCCCTGGTTCTCGCTGCCGCCGCCGGTATCGTCGCGTTGATTGCCGCGTTCGCCGTCAATACACCGTCCCGGCGCGAAACGTTGAGAGGTCCCGACTTCTTCATCGCCGAGACTCACGACACCGAAGACCCCCCAAGCCCGACCATCCCGCACAAACCGGTCGCTCCTCCGGCCCCGGCCGCGCCTCCAGGCCCTCAGGCCGCCGAGCAACCGGGAAGCAAATACCCTCAACTCCCCAAACTCGGCCCGCCGCTCACCCTGCTGGGCGAAGGCCAAACGTTCGCGAATACTGAGGTCGAGGTCTACCCATCCCCGAAGGAAAGCTCGGTGCTCGTGACAACGCAGGCCCGGCGCGACCACCCCGACGATCCATCGGCACCCAAGACCGCACTGGCGCTGGTTGACATCGCCACCGGCGCCGTCGAATGGCGAACGGATGTGGCGGCAGCCGTGGGCTTCGAAGAGGCCAGCTTTGACCTCAACGCCCTGACCGAGCCCCACGATCCACCAAACGGGCTGGTCGTGATAGCCGTGGTTGAGGACAAGCCGCCCGAACAGGGACGGAGATACCGGACCGCGATGGCCGTGCTCAGCATGGCCGATGGCCAAGTGCTCGACAGCCTTATCTTCGATCCCGGAAACCCAGCGGAACATGAGGTCTTCTTTGTCGGGATGCTGAAGGGTGTCGTCGTGTTCCAACAGGACGAGGAGGTGTGGGGGGTAGACGTCAACAACCTGTCTGGGGGCGAACTGTGGAGGGGGGCCAGCCCCTCCTACGCCGAATCCTGGATTCTTGGCGACTGCTGCGTCCGGCTGGCCGAGAGCTTCGCGGATGTGACCACCGGCAAGGCGCTGCCCTTCGGCGCCGACGAAGGCTTCGACTGGTCAACGGAGTTCGGCCCGGAGTCAGAAGACGAGGACGCGTGGTTCGCGGCGCCGGACGAGGGACAGGCCGTGTTCCGCGCGAGGAGACCGGACCCGTGGGACGCGCCAGTCACTGTTTTCATCCAACGCATCGACCCAGCAACAGGCCGTGAGATGTGGGCGAGGCCCGTCATCGGCGAGTTTGCCATGTACTGGTGGGAAAGCACCGTGTTCCGGGTGCAGGACCATCAAGGAAACACCTCAACCTATTCGGCCATCTCGGGCGAGTTGCTCTGGACCGCGCCCCGGGATGGCAGCAACTTGCGCTGGGAAGCGACTCGAGACTGGCTGGTGGATGCCTACATCGCGCACGACACGATCAACGCGATAAGTGTCAAGTCATCGAAGACGGGCATGACCCAGCTTCGCTTAACCGATGTTCAGGGCTTGAAAAACATGTATGCGGACAAGAGCACCGTATACGTACAGGACGGCTCAACCCTCAGCGCCTATGGACTCTCCACCCCCGATGCGACCGAACCGCTGTGGCAACTAGATATCGGACCACAGGGCACTATGCTCCGACTGAACGGCACCCTCTTCGTCCTAGAGGCCGGCGCTGACGGCGAAGAGACGTGGCGTCCGCTGATCCCCTGACGCCAGCCTTACGGTCCACCCAAGCTCGGGCCGCACCCACGGACGATGACGCTCCAAGCCTTGGGGCCGTCATCGTCCGTGGGCATAGCGAAGGCCCCGCCTCCCACGAAGAGTGACGGGGCCTTCGCCAAAGGGAACTAGCCGACCACGGCGAGCACGTCGCGTGCCGAGAGAATCAGAAGATCCTCGTCGGCGTACTTCACCTCGGTGCCGCCGTACTTGGAGAAGATCACTTTGTCGCCTACGGCGATATCGAGCGGGATGCGATTGCCCTTGTCGTCAATGCGACCTGGGCCAACGGCGATCACCTCGCCCTCTTGCGGCTTCTCCTTGGCTGTGTCTGGGATGACCAACCCGGATGCTGTGGTCTGCTCCGCTTCGAGCGGACGAACCACGATCCGGTCTTCGAGCGGTTTGATGGAGACCGACACTGCGGACCTCACCTTCGCAAATATCCGATGTTAACAGTGACAAAACGGCCGCCGTCTCACGCCCTGCCCGCCGTCGCGGTGCCGAGCCGGGTTGGTCCGAGCGGCCACGTGCCCCGAAAGGGGCACCAGGAGAATCTAGAGCGTCAGTTAGCACTCGGTCAAGGCGAGTGCTAGCTCCGGCGTGTCGGTGAGACCTCGAAGGGCGCGGGCGGCGCCGCACGAACCGGCCATCGGCTGCGCAGGTCCCCTGTTCCGCCCCCCGCCGCGGGTAGAGTTGGCGCCGTCTCACCAGCCTTGTTGCGGCGCGACGCCGTCGTGACGTTGCGGGCCGCGTTTGAATCGGTTGGCGCAGTTGGCGCCAAGCCAACCAGCACGGTTCGCGAGCGCCGCGTTTCAGCGAAGCGAAGCAGCCGATATCTGGGCGGTGTCTTAGGATGCCGTTCCAACAACCGCCGCTTGCGTAGACGCAGCGGACCAGACCGTCCACCAATGTGGCCCATCCACAGGAGGCCAGCATGAACGTCACTGTCGCGGCACCAGTCGCTGGCACCGTTACCGCGCTAACCGAAGTCCCCGACCCGGTGTTTTCGCAGCTAATGATGGGACCCGGTGTCGCTATCGATCCGGATAGCGAGGCCGTGGACGTGCTCTCGCCCGTGGACGGCGTGATCGTCTCGCTCTACCCGCACGCATTCATTGTTGAGTCCGTCGGCGGTCAGGCCATTTTGGTGCATCTCGGGTTAGACACCATCGCTTTGCGCGGCCGCGGGTTCGCTTTGAAAACCGCCATCGGAGATGTGGTCGAGGCCGGGCAAGTGCTCATGACCTGGGATCCCGTGACCGTCAAAGAGGCCGGATTTTGCGCCATGGTTCCGGTGGTGGCCCTACAGGCAGCGCTACCGGGGCTGGCCGAACTCACCAATTACGGCGATGCCATTAAGGCTGGCGATCCGCTGCTCGCTTTGAATTGACGCGCCAAGATCCCGTGAACCTTGAAAGCCTCGCGGCGCTGGCCACACCTGCCGGTGCTCTCCTACTCGATTCGATGCCACCGTACGATCCGCGCCTTGCCCTGACCCAGTCTGAGGTTTTGCGCCGCCGCGGATTCGCGCCGGCTTTGGTGGCCGCAGCTTTGACGCAATCGCGTTTGAGGGGACGCGCTGAGGCCAAGCTCGGGGAGCTTACCCGCAGCGTCTTGCTCACCGATGCCGGTTTGCAGCAAGCGACGCGTATCGCAGTGGCGGCCCACCACGCGCAGCGTATACAGAGCGCCGGATTCCACCGTATAGCCGATGTGACCTGCGGAATCGGCATAGATGCCATAGCGATGGCGGCACTCGGGTTGACCGTCGTGGCCGCTGAAATCGACCCGGCCACCGCTTTCGCCGCGGCCCACAACCTGCGCCGTTTCCCCTCGGTCCAAGTGATCGAATGCGATGGGCTCGGGTTGGATTTGGATGCACTCGGGGTCGAGGCCGTGTTCGCCGATCCGTCTCGACGCACCGCGGCCGGCCGGCGTGTCTTCGAACCGGCAGCCTATTCTCCGCCGCTCGACGCGCTTCTCGCGCTGGCCCAACGCCGCCCGATCGGCGTCAAAGTTGCCCCAGGGATCCCCCACGCCGCGTTGCCTGCTGGCGTTGAGGCCCAGTGGGTGTCCGATGGCGGCACAGTGGTGGAGTGCGGCATCTGGACTGGCGCATTGGGGAGGGTCGCGGACGAAACGCGCAAGGCCGCGCGGACAGCGCTTGTCTTGGACGGCATCGGCGCCGCTGAGGTGACCCAGGCCCCCGGAGCGCGGCTCGAAACTGGGACCTTGGGCGACTATCTGCTGGAACCGGACGGGGCGGTCATCCGGGCGAGCCTGATCGCGGAGGCCGCCGCCGCGGACGGCCTGGTCTCGCCGCGCCTGCTCCACCCCCGTATCGCGTACGTCACCGCCGATGCCATCGCGCGGCCCTCTCCTCCAGAAGCGCCGCCGGCGGCGCCACCGGCGGATTCACCCTCGCTGCCAGCCCACCGTTTGGGGGCGGGTATGCGGCCCGCCAACGCGACGGCATCGTCCACTCAGCTTCGCCAAACACCTTGGGCCGGCCGGTTCTTCGCCGCCTACCGCGTCCTCGACACGTTCCCGTTCAAAGTCGCCACGCTCCGCGGTTACTTGAAGGCGCGAGGCGTGGGAGACTTGACCGTCAAGAAACGCGGCGTCGATGTCGACCCCGATTCCCTGCGTCGAGCGCTCGGCCCAAGGGGAGAGGAAGCCATCACCGTCGTCCTTACCAGAGTGGAGGGGCGCCACTCGGTGATCGTCGTGGAACCGTGTGAATCTCGCGCGGTCCACAGGAACACTGAGGATGTGAGCCCATGACGGGACGCGGCGAGCCAATTCGCTTCGCTTCATCTCCCCGCTCCAGCGTGGGGTTGGAGTGGGAGATTGCGCTCGTCGACCGCGATTCGCGGGACCTGCGCCAAGTGG
>JAIRXV010000352.1 GCA_031268115.1 Bifidobacteriaceae bacterium | reverse complement strand
CAGTGAATCCTGTTGTATAGTACACGGCGACGGTCCCTTTCTGGGGAGTACGGAATTCTTTCACCTCCTATTCTCCCGGAATAGGACCGTCCTATCGTTGGGGACACGCCGACATATGGCTACTTACCGAGTCTTGAATAAGCCTCAGTATCTGCCCGCCTTCTTGACCCCTGTCGAGAGCACTTCTGCTGACCATCGGCCCAAGCGCCCGACTTCACATCGCTCTGCGACCCGACAGACCCGCCCTGATAGGCGAGGCCTGCGCTACAGTTACACGTGCGCCCAGGGGACAGCGAAAGCTGAGGCGCCTTTGGGCCAACATCATCCAGCCGTAATTCCACCCGAAAGGAACGGAAGATGACAGAAGATTTCGGCGCCCGCTACTTGGTACGCCACCGCACATGTAAGGCATTCATACGGCAATCGCGGCGGCGGTTCCGGTCACGTCGCCGTCATTCTTGAGAATGTCTCTGCGACCCAATTCCGCGTCTATCACCAGAACTGGGAAAAGGCGAACCACTGTTCCGAGAAGAGCTACATTTCCCGTGATTATATCGTTGGGTACATCCGCCCGCCGGTTGGGTGATTTGCGTGTTGTCAGGTTCCTGGACCGCAAGTGGGCCGCCCCGGTATGGCGGGATGTCTTTTTCGCGTAGCACGCTGACCCGACATGTCAGTAGCTGCGCAGCGGTCTTGGGCCTTGTCGCCTCGGTCATGTTGGGACATGGCGCCCTGTCTGCGTGGGCCGGTGCTGTGGAGCAGGCGTCTCCAGACTCAGCAGCAACGGCCGGCCCCGCGAGGGTTTCGGCTCCTTCCGTGGTTGCTCGCGTGGCTACGGGAAATAAGTCGACAGGGCGTTACGTCCCGGGCACGTTTAAGTACAAGCTCACGGTCCCCACGCTGCGGGGTGCTAAGGCTGAGGTGAAAAGGGCGTTCGACAAGAAGATGGATGCCTTGGTCGCCGCTGAGTTGAAGTCTTATGCGAAAGGGGCGTTGACTCAGGATCAGTTCAATACGGCGAAGGCTCACGGAGCGGGTGCCCTGTCAGGCGATGACTATCTTGAGTTCTGTGAAGGCAGTTTTGAAGGTTTGGTTGGGAAATTCACATCATCCGTGTATAAGGGACGCTGCGCATCGATTGTGCTCACGTTCTTGGGGCAAAACGCGGCGTGCTCCCAGCTTGGTGGCCTCTGGATCGGGTATCAGACCGACCGCTCAGTCACCATCGACACGAAGACCGGGGCGTTTAGATCGGTGACAGACTTCACGTCGAATGCGGACGGGAAGGTTACGGCTGCCGTTCGTGCCTGGTACGCGAAACAGCCCCATGAGTTCTTTTAGGATCCGCCTACTCTTGCGAAGAACCTGAGAATCTGTGACCGTCCGGCGAACGTGCATACCGATTCGCCTACTCAACAGTCTTGCTCTGAGTCCTCTAATAGGAGCGGGTTGGTGGTAGCGTGGCTGGTGAAGGACGAGGGACTTTAGGCTCACCTTCGTCGCCGGTGACGGCACTCGCTACGCCACTCTTAAGTGGACGCAGGTTCCTCGGCTCCTCTAGCGGTCGGAACGACAGGCCACTGTCTCAATCCATAGGAAAGGGTTGCACGCTATGTCAAGTTTGCGCACCGTGAAGTCCCGCTGTGGCGGGTGGCCGGCAGGTGGCCTCGTCTTGATCCTTGTAGGCGGGTTGGTTGGGTGCGGGCAGTCGGAGCCCGAAGTGGCGACATTGGGCACGGAAGCCCCTTCGGCCTCGTCTGCTGGGCTGTCCAAGACGCAAGCGTTAGGTCAGTACGAGAGGGCACGGTTGTTGGAGGCCTGCCTGGTCGAGGCAGATTTGCCGGCCGAGCTGACTCCCTTGGAAGGCGGGGAGGCGCAGATCGACTGGGCCGAGGGGCATGAGGTGTTGGCGCGTGACCTTGAGCAGGTCACCGCTGTCTTGGAGGGAACCGCTGGAGAGGTTGATTCGACGGTTCACGATGCCTTCATGAATGTGGAGGTTGACCCGCTGACCAGCAACCTGGCGCCGTCACTATGGATCGACGGAGCGGACCATACGGACACTTGGATTGCGTGTCTGGAGTCGTCGGGGTACACAAGTCCAACGCTTTACATGGAGGAGGACCCTGCTGAGGCCGAAATATGGGCTCAGCGCTACGGCGATGCCACGAACGAATGGATCGCCTGTGCCCGGGAACACGGGCTTCCAAGTTTGGCCGATGTGACCGCCGACCCCGGTGGCTCGCCGAATGGGCCTCACGCGGAGATTCCCCTGAGCACTGAGCCCGCACTGCTGCGAGCCGTAATATAGGCGTGCCCTAAGTTCAAGGAAGACGTCTTCAGACGTCAGGTTGAGGGTGACCCAACCCTGGATGACGACATATTTGAGGGTCGAGTTACCCCTAATCCGACGGTACTGGTAGAGGAACCGACCGGTATGCAAGAGGCAGCCGATTCGCCTGAGGGTTACGACTTCCAATCTGAGGAAGGAAGGCGGTTTGAGGAACTCAGCTGGATCCTCTATGAGGCGGAGGTGGAGTTCGGGGATAGGTACGGCGCCGAACAGGAGCAGGTGGACCCCACTGAAAGCGCGGAGTCTGTCGAATAGGCGCGGAGCCCAGGGTCGCGGCGAAGTCGGTGGTCGGCGGGGTTGACTTGGGGTTAGGCAATGGGGTTCGGCGGGTAACACCCAGAGGGGTTGAGGGTTCGTGCGGCCGGGGGTTGGGTGTGGCGCATTGCGTCGTGTTGTGTTCGTTCCCGGTTGGTTGTGTTCACAGACTTATTGGAAACTCTTGGCGAGTGCGCTGCCGGGGCAAGATCGCGCGCCCGTGACCGGACCGCCAAGGCGCGGACACTGGGCGCAAGAACACCGAACGCACACCCCCGGCCAACGTGCCCGGCAACGGATCGCCGCTGCTCAAAGCCCGGTGGCAATGCCGTGTCGACCGCGAAGCCCCAACCATCCAGCTCACGGAAGGTAAGACGACCTTTTGCAACAGCTTGTTGCCGGTGTGCCACGGTATCGGCCCGTGGTTTGGGATTGGCCGTGGAGGCGATCCAGGCCGACGCCGGGGCTATTGACCAATATCTCTATCCATGCGACCCGGACCAGTCGGCCCCAACACAACCGGCCGGCCCCAACACAACCGGCCGGTCTGCACTGACTAGCTCGAACCGGTTTCGTGCGCTTGGGACAAGCGTGGCGTGCAACCACCACTTCGCTCAAGACGGATGTGTCGTTGACCCGTGCAGGTACCTCTGCCACCACCCGATCACAACGCCTCTTCGCTACCGGCCCCAAGATGGGAGCCAAGACACCACCGCCCCAGACACGGGTGAACCCCAGACACGGGTGAACTGGTGTGTCTAAACGTTGGCTCCGGCCTCCCGCCGCCACCCGATCACAGGTCCCTGGACGGTCGATTGTTGGTGGCGCTAGACACTGGCTGCCGCGTTTCGCCTGGTCTCGGTCTCGCGCTGCCCGCCCGTCGTGATCATCGCCCGGTCATTCACCTGCCCTCTAACGAGGCTTCGCCTCCGACCGCCGTCCACCGCTTGCCATCTTGGAAAGTGGCCTCAACCGTCGGCGTCGCGAACACCAAGGGCACCTGGAAGCCACTGGCCGGGCGAGTTGACAGCGAAGGGGTGGATGCGCCATCGTGAGTGCGAACGATTATCATTCTAGATAGAGTCGCCACCCGCTCACGCAGCGCGGCGCGGCCAAGGGAGGCGAACATGCGGCTGGAGCGTTCCGGAGCGAGTCGGGCCGCGTGTCCCCGCCTTGGCGCCGCAGCCCCGAGCGGTGCGGCCACAACCGGCCGGTTCGCGGTCCGGCCACACCTTCACGGGCGAAGCCACCTCGAACGCGACGGCGCGTTGCGGTGCGGTTGCGGCCCGGCCGCCTCAGCTGACGAGGCCGGATGTGACCCCGTTTGGGCGGCGGCCCACGGTCCCCTCGTTCGGAACCAGCGGCACGCCTACATCAGGAGCCGTTTTGTCTACTCCGACCGAATGGCGCGCGTGGTCCGCTAACCATCACGCGAGATTCCACCGCGACACGCCGGGCCGGATATCGCGGATGTCTCAACTCCAGCCCCGCGACGGATGGCACTGACAGTGACGTTCGTGGCACCCAGATCACAGCCCAAAGCAGGTGGTGGCCGCGCCCACGCGCCAGTCACCGGATGCCCGCTCACACAAGAAGGACGTACCAACATGCACATGACAGCCTTGCGCCGGCCCACTCGCCGGGTGCTTCCGCTCATCGTCACCGCCGCGTTGGCGGCCAGCGTGGCCGCACCGGCTGGGGCCTGTTTCGCGGCGGCGTCCGATGCCGTTCAACGAGCCCTGCCCGCCGCCGCGGCGTCCGTAGCGGTCACCGGTTCCCTTGCAGATCCAGCTGGAGAGGACCCGGATGTGACGGTTTTGTCCGATGGCGATGTGCGGTTTGCGTATCAGGTGGTGGATGGGGAATTGGGGTTGAGGATCGCGCAGGTCACGGACGGAGAGGCAACGTGGCATGAGCTGACGGACACGGTCATCCATGTCCAGAATCGAGACGAGGTTTGGCCGGGGTATGCCTATGCGGAGGGCAGCCAGTCTTGGGTCGCTTGGGAGTCGCTCAGCCCAGTCGGCTCACTGACTTACCGCACGGCGCCAACGGCGGCGCTGGCCAAGACTCACGTCAACACACTCGCCCTGAGCTGGGACGCCTCCCTGATTCAAGCGGACACGACCTACAACGGCGTCAGCCGGGAACTCCTTGGTGTGACCACTGACTCGAGCGGCTATTTCGCCACACATACCAGCTCCACCGGGTCTCGCCAGTGGGACGGCCGCCCCAACCCGCCTGACTACGTCAGCAGCTATACGACACTTTCGCGTTGGGCGACCACCAACAACACGTCTGCCACCGGCCAACTGGCCGCGACGGTTGCACCCACCGGATTCATATTCTCCGAACCAGGCGTCTACTGCGTCACTGTTGGCGCAGTCACCTATCTGCCCAAGGATTGGCAGGGCACCATCCACAGCAGCGACACCCTGACCTTCGCCGTCGGAGACGTCAACCCCGCCGCCGCGAGCCCGTGTCCCCAACCCGAGCCGGAGCAACCGCGGCTCGTGGCCAACGACTACCCCAGCGGCGGCAACGCCGTGCTGCGCCAGGGTGACATCCGATTGGCGGCCACGCTGAGCGACGGCCAGCTCGGCCTTCATATCGCGGACCTGTCCGCCGCGGAAGCACGCGACTTCGAGGCCGACGAGGTGGTCTTCCATGTGCCGCAACAAGACAGCTCCCACCCCGCCGACACTCCATTCATAGTGCCGATCAACGCGACAAGGTGGCTGTCGGTCTACCCGCCAGACGCCTTATATTGGCGAACCGACGGACGCTATCCGACCGCCCACGGGCCGTTTGACAACAATCCGATCCGGTTCGCTCTTGACTCCGGACTGGTCACGTTAGGAGATCTGTGGCCACGAGCCGCCGAGGTCGGATTCCGAATGGGCGCAGTGGGCGGCCCAGGCGAGGTCTTCACTTACGCGACGCAACGAGACGATTATCAGTTCCATGCGAGCAGCAATCCGGTGTGGTATTCGGCTGCGCCCCGCGACGATTCCACTCGTAACCACCTGGCAACCGCCACGGCCGGCACCGGCATGACCCTGGCCGAGCGGCGGGGAACCGCCAACAACGGCTCGGGCGGTTGGAGAGGCATGGGCTGGGCATTCTCTGCGCCCGGTCTGTATTGCGTCGAGGTGACGGCTGACGCCACCTTGGCCGACGAAAGCGCCGCCGGAGCCACGGCGGCACTGCTCACCTTTGTGGTGGGCGACGAGCTAGACCCCACCACGGTGGCGACCTGCTCTGAGGCGGGAGATGATGGCCCGGGGCAGGGTGAACCCGACCCAGGGGTCGAGGGTGTGCATTACATCACCCGTGGGCATACCGACATCGGTCTGGCCTGGGCTGAGGGTGGGGGTATCGACCTGTATGCCTCGGACCAAACCACGGGCGAGGACTATTCGTTGACTGACACCGTGTTGATCGGCAACACCACTGCGTATAACCGGGCAAC
Organism: Bifidobacteriaceae bacterium; assembly: GCA_031268115.1. Lineage (GTDB taxonomy): Bacteria > Actinomycetota > Actinomycetes > Actinomycetales > WQXJ01 > JAIRRT01. The sequence goes on along the minus strand of JAIRXV010000352.1, from coordinate 4,270 downwards.
AGTGACCACGACCGGTCAAACCCTGATTGGGGACATCGGCAGCGAATACTGGTATTTCTCGTACTCTGGCAACGCTGGCTACACGGTCTGGCCCGGATTCAGTTCCCTGGAGATCGGGTCGGGCACAATCACGGGCAGCGTCTCGTGGACCCTGCACGGCGTCTCGGGGCCGGGTGACGTACTTCTGTACGAACCCAATGCCGTGACAGTCGGTTACACCAACGCGGTCCTGTTCAACTCGAAATGGGGTTTCCCCCAAAGCCGTGACGAGACCATCAGCCACGAACACTTCAACTGGGCGTTCACACAGCCTGGGGTGTACTGCCTGAACCTTGAAGGTCGAGTCCGTGACGTTGACGGCGTGGTCCACACCGCCCAGGAGCAGCTCACTGTCGCGATGGGAAGCGACATCAAGCTGGCGCAGACCACCCCGTGCGCGTGGGACACCGAAACCGAGGCCCCGACCGGGACCCTCCCAGCCATCACCACGACCAATGGCCACAGCGCAATCCTTGGGGGAGCGGCCGAAACCCTCACGTTGATCCCGCACCTGACCGGGACCGGTCTGGATGTCGCCCTTGAGGCGCGGGGTGCCGCTCCGGGCGCCCAGGCACGGTACCTGGATCCCGAAACGGTTGTGTTGTCCTCCACCAACCTGACCTCGATCCCTGACTACGGGGAACTGTGGCGGTTCGCTGCGGGTGAACGATGGCACCTGGGGTATCTGGAAAACCCGGCCCTAGCGGGTGACCCAACCCTGACCATCGGGCAGGTGGACGGTCCCGGCGGGGTATGGCTGGCCCGCGCCCGCGCAACAGGCAACCCGCACACCGCGTTCGCGGACGTCGGCACCCGGGACGGAGACCCGACCACCACCACACTGTGGCCTGGGTGGACCAATTGGGTCCGCACCCAATTCACGACCCCCGGTATCTATTGCGTGCCCCTGACCTGGAACGCCACCCGAACCGACGGGACCACCCTGGACGTCACCAAGACCCTGACCTACGTGGCCGGTTCCATCGTCCCATCCAACCCGGACTATGTTGACCGGTCCACGGTGCGTTTGTGCGCCGATGGCGGGACGGGCACTGACCCCGGTGGTGAGAACCCTGGTGGGGGCCAGGCTGGGTGGAGCGTCCCCAACGGGACACAAACCCACTCTGGGGCAACAATCTTGAACCTAGGTCACGTGGATGTTGCTTCCACCCTGGACGATGGCGCCCTGGACACCACCATCAAGGACACCACCGAGGGTGGTCCAGTGGTGTGGCGGGAACCCGAACAGACCGTGCTGCAGGTGTTGCCGTCCGCACGGACCGAAGTCCCCACCAACACCGACTACGGGTTCCTGGGGACGCCCGGTTCCCCGGTGTGGGTGCTGCCCGAAACCCAAGACCCAGGCTTGCTGTGGCCAGGATGGTCCACAGAACACATCCCCGCGGCTGCCACCGAAGGTGGCATCGAGTGGGGATTGACCGCAGTCAGTGGCCCAGGGAACCTAGCGGTCTACCAAACCGGCGCGTTCGGCCAGCCAGCGGTCCTGTTCAACACCGCGGACGGGATCACCAGCGCCGACCAATTCACGATCCCACAAATCACCCACGCGCACGGAGCGTGGGCATTCACCGCTGAAGGCGTCTACTGCTTGGCATTCGAACGATCCACCACCCTGACCGGAGGAACACACGTCTCAGACCAGTTCACAACCGTGTTCGCTGTCGGCCAGATCGATGTGACCGCCATCGACCCAGGTGACTGCTTCACCAACCCCGGGGAAGGCGACCCCGACCCCACCGACCCCGGCGGCTCCGACCCGGGGGGCAGTGACAACTCAGACGCCAGTAAACCCGGTGGCGGTAATTCCGGTGGCGGTAATTCCGGTGGCACGAACGTTGGTGGAGTTGACCTGGGCGGCAACAAGTCCACCGGCGGCGAGAACCCCAGCGACACGGGCGGGGCCGGCGGCACGGGGAACACCGGTGACACCGCGAACACCCTGGGCTTGGTCGATACACCAATCGCGCCCTTGGTGGTGGCCGGTGCTCCGGGAGTTTTCGTGTACAAGGCCAAAGGCCCACACTCGCTCACCCTCGCCGCGGTCACTTCAAGCAGTCAGGCCGCTCAGGGTGTGGCTTGGCAGGTGATCTCCGGGCCAGCCACGATCAACGAGTCCGGGGTTGTGACATTCACCGGCGCCGAAGGCCCAGTCAAGGTTGCCGCGAGTGTCCCTGCGGTGACTTCCGATCCGGTGACGATCCAGGTGGTCCGTCATGTGACCCGCATCCGCACCCCAATCACCGCAGCGTTCCTCCAATCGGGGCGCAAACTGCCCCTACCCGTGGCGGTAGACGATTCAACTGACCCCACCGCCCGGTTCGCTGCGTCCCTGAAGTTCACTTCCTCGAACCCCAAGGCCGCAACCGTCACCCCCAAGGGTGTGATCAAAGCGAAGAACCTCACCAAGACGGCCAAGACCACGATCACAGTGAAAGCGGCCAACGGCCAAACTCTGAAAGTCAAAGTCACAGTCACACCCAAAGCCAAGAAGCTGTCTCGGCTCACCGTGACCGGTGTCCCGGGCCGCACCGGCCTCGCGGTCGGCAAGACCGCCATCGTGCAGGTCAAAGCCACCCCTACCAAGGCAACCGGCGTCCGCCCAGTCTTTAAGTCCTCCAATCCGAAAGTCCTCACCATCGACGCCGCCGGCAAGATCACCGCCAAATCCCCAGGCACAGCCACCATCACCATCAAAGCCGCCGGCAAAACCATCACAACTAAGAAGATCACGGTCAAAAGCGGCGCCAAGACCGCCAAACCCACCAAACCCACCAAACCCACAAAGGCACCCAACTCGGTCACCAACAGCTCGACCTGAGTTCTCGGCTCGTTGGCCTGAGGTTTCGGACGAAGGCGAGGTGACATATCACGGCGAGTGCGTCATCGTGCCCTCCAGGTCGGATGGGTCTCGCCTAGCGCGCACATCAACGAATCGACAGATTTCGGGACGGCCGCCAACTGGCGTTGGCCCGCGTCATCTAGGCTTGACCCGCGCCAGAACTCGACCTACCGAAAGCAGTCTTACCCGTGCGGCTTGAACTCAGCCAAGCCGAGGCTATGGCCCCGGACCAGGCCTCGCTAAAGGCCGCGCGCGGTCTGGTGAAACCGGGCCGCTGGCCGGTGCTTAGCTCGGAAGGGTCGCTGATTTGGGGTGAGTTTCAGGGTTCCGGGGCCAACCCCTACCGCGTGGTTTTCGATTCCGCCGACTTGGGCTACCGCTGTTCGTGTCCGTCCAGGAAGTTCCCCTGTAAGCACGCATTGGCCCTGATGCTGATCGCTTCGGCCGAGACCGCTCTTGTGCCGGGGCACGTCCCGCAGTGGGTCGTTGAGTGGTTGGGTCGTCGGCGCAGGACCAGCGGGAACTCTGGTGCGTCGGCGCGCGGGCCGGGTCAGGAAGCGGCAACCGGGACGTCAGACCAACGTGCCGCCCCGCCTGGGCAGCTTTCCGGCGGCCAAGACGGCTCCTTCCCTGACGCGCCTGAGGCCCAGGCAGTGAAGCGGTTGGCTGAGTCCGAGCCCACCGGACCACAGCGCCCTGGACATGGGGTGCCGGGTGGTCCCGCGGTCAGCGATGGCGCGGGCGGTCCCGTGGCGGGGAAGGCGCCCGCATCCGCAGCGGCCGCCGCGCGTCGGGCCCAGACCGATTCGCTGGTCGAGTCCGGGTTGGAGGAGCTCGATGGGTGGATCGCGGACCAGTTGCGCCTGGGTTTGACCGGGCTGATAGCCGAGGCGCGGGACAGGTGCCGTCAGATCGCCGCGCGTTTGGTGGACCGGAAGGCGGCAGCGCTGGCATCGCGCTTGGATGAGTTCCCCGCGCGACTGTTGGCCCTGCCCGCCGAAGAGCGCATCCACCTTGCCGTCCGAGAATTGGGGCAGTTGGCTCTGCTGACCCGGGTCTGGCGGGCTGAACCCGGCGCCCCTCGCATTCGTCGGGCGGTTGTGGCGGCGGAGTCCCGGGCGGACCTTTTGGAAGACCCTGATGCCCCCCGGGTGACCAGTGTTTGGGAAGTCGCGGGAAGCCGGGTACTTACGCGGCGCGACCGTCTCGTGTCGCATGCCACGTGGCTGATCAATCTTGCGGACGGTCCGCCGTTCGCGCTCCTCCAGGACTATTACCCCGCGTCGAGCGGGACCCGCCCAACGGGTTTCCCGGCCGGCCGGCAGCTGAAGGCGGAGATGGTCTACTATCCGGGCGTCTCGCCGGTCCGCG
>JAIRXV010000340.1 GCA_031268115.1 Bifidobacteriaceae bacterium | reverse complement strand
GCGGCTGGATCGACAAGCGCTTCCAAGTCGGGCAGACCGGAACGACGGTGCGCCCCAAGCTCTATATCGCCTGCGGCATCTCAGGCGCGATACAGCACCTCGCGGGGATGCAGTCCTCCGGCTGTATCGTAGCGATCAACAAGAATGGGGAGGCCCCAATCTTCCGCGTCGCGGACTACGGGATCGTCGGCGACTTGTATGCCATCGTGCCGGCGATCACCGCCGCCCTGAGCGGCTGAGGTTCGCCATGGACACGACGCCAGACGTGGACGCCGATGTTGTGGTAGTCGGCGCAGGATGCGCTGGAACCGCGGCCGCCCTGAAGCTGGCCCAAGCCGGCCTCAGCGTGATCGTGATCGACCGCGGGGACACGCCCGGAGCGAAGAACCTGTCCGGAGGGGTGCTCTACACCCACGCAGCGACGGACCTGTTCGACGGTTTCCTGGCGCACGCTCCCGTGGAGCGTGTCATCACCCGCAATGTCGTGCAGTTCCTGAACGCCGGTTCGGGGGTCGCGATCGACTACCGCGACCAAGCCCTTGAGGGCAATGCCGTGTCGGTGCTGCGGGCGCGTCTCGACCCATGGTTGGCGGCGCAATGTGAGTCCGCCGGTGCGATGGTCATGCCCGGGGTTCGCGTGGATCGCTTGGTAATTGAGGACGCGGGCGGCCAGCGCCGGGTGCTTGGCGTTGAGGCCGGGGGAGACACGCTTCGATGCCACCACGTGGTGGCCGCCGATGGCGTTAACTCCTTTCTTTCGCGGGCGGCGGGTTTGCGTTCGGCCCCGCGGCCAAACCAGCTGGCCGTTGGGATCAAATCGACCGTTGCGCTCGACGCGGCCGCCATTGAGGCCCGTTTCGGGGTCTCGGGCCACGAAGGTGCCGCTTTCGCGGTGGTCGGGGACTGCACCGAAGGGATCGGCGGCGGCGGTTTTCTGTACACCAACCGGGAGTCGGTCTCCATAGGCGTGGTTCTGCGTCTGGACGATTTGGCCGCCTCTGGCAAGACGTCGAGCGATGTCCACGACCGTTTCTTGGCCCACCCGCTGGTTGCCCCCTATCTCAAGGGCGGCGAACTGCTCGAATACGGTTGCCACCTGGTAGCCGAGGGCGGGCTCGCCATGGTGGGCGAGATCGCAATGGATGGCCTCGTGGTGGTCGGCGATGCCGCCGGCCTGACCTTGAACACGGGGCTGACGGTCCGCGGCATGGACTTGGCGATGGCGTCCGGAGCGGCGGCCGCTGAGGCCATCGCCGCGGGCCAAGCGAACGGTGAGGCGGCGGGAATCGGCGCCGACTACAGACGGCGGCTTTTCGCTTCGTTCGTGGGGAAGGACATGGAGACCTATGCCAAGGCCCCGGCCTTCCTCGAACGCCGCCGGCTCTACGGAGCGTATGGCGACTTGGCCGCATCCGTGCTGCGAGGTGCGTTCCTCCACGATCGCAGGCCGCGGCGCCACTTGGCCAGTGTGGCCTGGGGGGCGTTGCGGGGTTCCGGTATCGGTCTGAGCAAAGTTGCGGGGGACGGTTTGGCGGGGGTGAGGGCGCTGTGACCCTTTCACTTGCCGAACGTCTTGGACGCAATTCCTATCAGCTGGATGAGGAGCTCAGCCATATCGAAATAGATCAGGTCGCAGCAAAGCGCACGGGTGCGGGCAAAATATTGGAGGCCGTCTGCCCCGCGCATGTCTATACCGCCCAACCGGACGGTTCGGTTGGAATTGAATACGCCGCCTGCCTCGAATGCGGCACGTGCCTGGTGCTGGCCCCTGCCGGGGTCTTGACCTGGCATTACCCGCGCGGATCGTTCGGGATCCGCTATCGCGAGGGGTGAAGCGTTCCAACGCCTAACTCCACGCACCATTTCACCTTTTCTACGTGAAACAGAAAGAAGATACTGTGGACAATAAAGGTACTTCCATGGATGAAGTGCGCCCTTTAGCGGGTGTTCTTGTAATCGATTTGGTCGATACTGGGACCGAGCTGGCTGGGCGTTTTCTGGCCGATTTGGGAGCGGATGTGGTGCGGGTTGAGCCGCCTGGCGGCGCACCTGGGCGCACCCGCGGCACCGTAGTGGACGGCGTAAGCCTGGACTTCGCGCTGAACAACCGGGGCAAGAAGTCGATTGCGTTGGATTTGGCCAAGGCGAGCGACGTGGCCCTGGCGAAGGACTTGTTGGTCCGAGCCGACATCTTGATTGAGACCCCGGCGACATCCGGGCTGGCCGCCGCGGGCCTAGGTCCGGAGCGAATCGCCGCACTCAACCCGACCCTGGTTCACACCGCGGTCTCAGACTTCGGCGGCGAAGGCCCACACGCCGGTTGGGTCGGCACGCCGGACGTCCACTCCGCCGCCTCCTCGGTCCTGTCCCGGTCGGGTTTCCCGGAGACACCGGAGCCGCTGCTCCTGCCCGAGCCCCTACCGTACGTGGCGGCGTCCGCGCAGGCGGCGTGGGACACGATGCTGGCGTACTACATCGCGGTCACCACCGGCCGCGGTGGTCGGACGGACTTCTCCATCCAGCACGCCTTGGTGAACATTTTCGATCCTCAAATCGGATCGGCCAGCTCAAACACGTCGATGCAACCGCCGCGGGACATCCCGCGGGGCCGGCCCGAGGGACGCCACCTGTACCCGATCTTCAAGGCCGCCGATGGCTACGTCAGGATCTGCGTTCTGTCGCCTCGGCAGTGGCAGGGCATGTTGCAATGGCTGGGATCGCCGGAAGAACTGACGGACCCGAAGTGGAACTCCATCGGTCAGCGGTTTGGGCATCCGCAGGTCCTGACCCCGTACTACGAGAAGCTGTTCGCGCCCAAGACACGGGCGCAGGCAGTCGATGAAGGTCAGAAACTCGGAGTGCCGATAGCGGGCCTGGCAACCGTGGAAGAACTGAGTAAGGAACCCGGTTTCGCGGAGGCCGGGGCCTTCACCGTGCTGGAACTCGCCCCGGGCCTGAGCGTGACGGCCCCCACCCAAGCGATCGAGATCGACAACGCAAAGGGCCCGCTGCCGCCGCTCATGGGCGATCCCGATTCCGGACGCGAAGCCGTGCTAGCACTGGCCAGCGCACCCGCACCCGTGCCGCACAAGCCCGTGGATGCTACGGGGCCGGTAGACAGGCCCTTGGCGGGGTTGCGGGTGTTGGACCTGGGCGTCATCGTCGCTGGGGGCGAACTCGGACGGCTGTTCGCGGACTACGGCGCGGATGTCATCAAGGTGGAAAGCCGAGAGTTCCCCGACGGCTCGCGCCAAACCATGGATCCAAAGTCCCCCTACGGTCTCGCGTTCGCCTACATGGCGCGCTCGAAGCGGTCCCTGGGGGTCAACCTGCGCACCGAGGAAGGCCGTGCGCTGTTCCTCAAACTAATCGAGAAATCCGATCTCGTGCTGACCAACTTCAAGGCCGGCACGATGGATCGCCTGGGCTTGGGCTTCGAGGTCCTCGCCGCTCACAACCCTGGAATCGTTCTGTCTGAATCGTCCGCGTTCGGCAACCACGGACCGTGGGCCTCGCGCGGCGGATACGGCCCCTTGGTGCGGGCAAGCGCAGGGTTGAGTCTGGCGTGGCGCTACCCCGACCAGAACCCAGGGATCGCCGATGCCGTCACGATCTATCCGGATCAACCCAGTTCGCGCCTGCTCGCCGTCGGGCACCTGGCGCAACTGCTGCGCCGGCGGCGCACCGGGCGCGGCGGCCGAGTGGGTGTGGCCCAAGTCGACGTCATCTTCAACGCCCTCGGCGCTTGGCTCGCCAAGGATTCCCTGTTCCCGGGAACGGTCGCGGCGGTCGGCAACGAACGCGACACCGACGCCCCGCGCGGCCTGTTCGCGTTGGCCGGAGACGACGAATGGTTGGCGGTGGATTCCCAGTCCGCGGAACAATTCGCGGGCGTCGCGCGAGTGGTCGGCCATCCCGAGTGGATCGATCAGGCCGATCTGGCCACCGCCCAAGGGCGCATCGCTCGGCGGGCCGAGATCGACGCGGCCGTGGCGGCCTGGGCTGGCGGACAAGAGAAGCACGAGGCCATGGCGAGGCTGCAAGGGGCCGGGGTTCCGGCATCGTACATGTATCGCACCCAGGACGTGCTGGACGATCCTCAACTCATCGCTCGCGGCGCCTTCGCCATGTTCTCGCACTATCCGGGAATCGACTCCGTGGAGGCGTTGGCCGCCGAAGCTGTCTCGACAACTATCCCGACCCCGCCCATGGGCTATGTGCCCGCCCAAGGCGAGAACACCCGGCAGATCGCCGCTGACCTGCTGGAACTTAGCCCCGAGCAGATCGAGGAGTACATCGCGTCCGGTGTTCTCCAAGAGCCCAAGTAACAAGAACTGAGGCAATGACATGACTACAACCACGTCCAAAGGCCCACACCGGGCCTGGGCAATCCTCGTCGCGTGCTGCGCTCTCCAGGCCGGCGCCCTCGGGATCCTGTCCAACTCCGCGGGGATTTTTCTCGCCCCCGTCTCCACCGACCTGGGGGTCGGCAGGGGCGACTTGGCCATCTACATGACCATCTTCGCGGTGGCGATGACCGCTGGCATGCCCCTCGCTGGACGGCTGCTGCCCCGCATCGACATGCGGCTGATCCTCACCGTCGCGTACCTGTTCACGGTGGGTCCGTTCGCGCTGATGTCGCAGTTCAACGCGGTCTACCAGTGGTACATCGCGGCCGTTGTGATGGGTGTGGCCGCGGCCTTCGTGCTGCTCATGCCCGCACCGTTGATGATAAACAACTGGTTTGTCGCCAAGAAAGGCCTGGCCATGGGCATCGCAATGGCCTGCTCTGGACTGGGTGGGGCCATCATGGGGCCGGTCGGGACCTCTTTCATCTCCGGCATGGGCTGGCGCAGGGCGTACCTGATGATGGCGTTGATCAGCGCTGTCGTGGTGTTGCCGTTCAGTATCTTCGTGGTCCGGCTCACTCCGGCCTGCGTTGGCCTCAAGGCCTACGGTGCTAAGGAAGCCGAGGGCGGGGCCGGGGCTTCGGTGGGTTCGGTGGGTTCGGTGGGT
>JAIRXV010000212.1 GCA_031268115.1 Bifidobacteriaceae bacterium | reverse complement strand
GCCGGCGCGGGCGCTGGTGGGGTCGGTCGGGGCCGGGGGTTCGCCGGGGGGGGGGGGGCGGGGCCCCCCGCCAGGGAATCCTTGGGGCTGCTGTCCTGTCGGGTCTCCCGGGAATCCCTGAGGGGGACCCTGGTTCGGTGCTTCGCCGGGGAATCCCTGCGGGGGACCTTGGGCGGGTGCGCTGCCGGGGAATCCTTGGGGCGGCTGTCCTGTCGGGTCTCCCGGGAATCCCTGAGCCGGATCGGTCGGACTCGGTGCGCTGCCGGGGAATCCCGACGAAGCGCCCGCGTACGTCCCTGGAGCGGCGCCAGGCTGCCCAAGCGCTTGGGGTCCCCCGGGCGGCACGGAATAGGCCTGTCCGCCGAGCGGGTCCCAGCCCTCGGCCGCGCCAGCGGCCTGGGCGGCGGCCGCTGCCTTCTTCTTGCGCGAGGCGCGAAGCACGAGCAGTACCACCGCGGCCGCCACTAGCAGCACCACCGCACCGGCGATCGCGAAGAGCCAGACGGGCACGGAGCTGGATTCTGCCGTGGCCTCGAAGGTGTTGTACACGCCCATCGTGGGAATCCACGTCGCCGTATTGCCGTCGACCTCCCCGTTCGATTCGATGACCTTGCCGGGGAACGTGATCGAGACCCGCAGGTCAGGTGTCATGACGCCCTCGGTCCCTCCCGTGTCGCCGGCGGCATCTAGGCCACCGGTCAGGTGGTACTGGCCGTCGACCTTCGTGACTTCCAGATCGAACCCTTCGGAGGCGGCTCTGTCCTCGTTGAATTTGTCGAACGGCATGTTGTCCAAAATGAGTTTTTCGCCGGTGTATCCATCCTGGGCATAGGGCTCGATCATTCCCCACTCCCCTGGGTCGCCGAGGCCGGTGCCACCGCTCTGTGCCATGGCCTCCCCGAACGTGGTCTCCATCATCTGGAGGACTTCGTCGGAAAGGGCGACGACCATGTCTCCGCTGATCGTGTCATTGCCATTTACAGTCAGGTCTGCCGTCATACGGGCGCAACCGAAGAGGCTGAAGGTGAGAGTGAGGAGGACTGCGATCAGTCCAATCGGGCGTCTCGAGACGCTTCGGTCAGTAGTCAACTGGGGTGCCTTTCTCTCAGTGGAGGTACCGACAGGCACCGCCTCGACTGGATTATTCCGTGAGTTTCGATTTGGCGCCACTTCAGCTCGTAGATTCCGCCAAATTGGGTGGCGAGTGAGGGTCGAGGTGAGGTTGGTCCCCCAAGCCGGGCCCCGCCATCGGGCACGGCGGCGCCGCGCGTGGCCCGCGCAACCTGGATCGGGGTGAGGACCAGGCGACTCGCGTTCCGCTTCGGGCAGCGAGAGCGAAGCCCGGACCGGTTGAAAAGCGGCGGCTAATATCTATGGGGGCGGCGTCCCCGCCACTGCCCTGGGGTCGGACGATCTGACCTGGCACCTCCTACGGCATGGCAAAGTGGATCCGCCTCAAGTAAAAGAGGAAACACGGACGACGACACAAGAGTTGAGCGTACTAGACTCAACTCCAGGAGGCCGGCGATGAACAGCGCGTCTTGATCGGGAACGTCCAACGCGTTCGAGCCGGGCAGCGCGACATCGAAGGGGAAGCGACATGGACGAAACGCAACTGACAACTAGAGCACGCCAAGCGCTGAGCGATGCGGTGCAGAGCGCGGCTGCCGCAGGCAACCCGCAGGTGGACCCGCTTCACCTGCTCGAGTCGCTGTTGACCCAAACGGACGGCCTGACCCGCCCCCTGTTGGACGCGGCGGGAGCGGACGCGGCCGCCATCGGAGCAGAGACCCGAAACGCTCTAACCGCGCTGCCGCGCGCAACCGGGGCCACCACCGCCCAGCCGCAGGCCACCCGCCAGCTGATGGAGGCGATTGACGGCGCCGCCAAACAGGCCGAGCAACTCGGCGACACCTACGTTTCGACCGAGCCGATGCTCATCGCGTTGGCGAGCGGCAAGAGCCACGCGGCTGAGATCTTGCGACGCCACGGCGCCACCCCAGAGGTGCTGCTCGGCGCATTACCCGAGTTCCGGGGTTCCGCTCATGTGACCAGCGCCAACCCTGAGGGGACGTTCAAGGCGCTGGAACAGTACGGCATCGACCTCACGGCGCAGGCCCGCGACGGCAAGCTGGATCCGGTGATAGGACGGGACAGCGAAATCAGGCGCGTGGTCCAAGTGCTGTCCCGCCGCACCAAGAACAATCCCGTGCTGATAGGCGAGCCCGGGGTGGGTAAGACGGCCGTGGTCGAAGGGCTAGCCCAGCGGATGGTGGCTGGGGATGTGCCCGAATCGCTACTCGGCAAGCGGCTGGTGGCCCTCGACCTTGGCGCGATGGTGGCCGGCGCCAAGTACCGCGGCGAGTTCGAAGAACGGCTCAAGGCCGTCCTGACCGAGATCAAAGAATCGGACGGCCAAGTGGTTACATTCATTGACGAATTGCACACTGTGGTGGGCGCAGGCGCCTCCGAGGGATCGATGGACGCGGGTAACATGCTCAAGCCCATGCTCGCACGCGGCGAGCTGCGAATGGTCGGTGCCACCACGCTGGACGAATACCGCGAACGAATCGAGAAAGACCCGGCGCTAGAACGCCGTTTCCAGCAGGTTTACGTGGGTGAACCTAGCGTCGAGGACACTATTGCGATCCTACGGGGAATCGCTCCCCGCTATGAGGCACACCACAAAGTGGGCATCTCGGACGCGGCCCTCGTGGCGGCCGCCACGCTGTCCCACCGATACATCGCGGGGCGTCAACTGCCGGACAAGGCCATCGATTTGGTGGATGAGGCAGCCTCGCGGCTGCGGATGGAACTCGATTCTTCGCCAGTGGAAATCGATGAGTTGCGCCGGGCCGTGGACCGGTTGACCATGGAAGAACTACAGCTGACCAAGGCCGATGACGCATCCTCCGGCGAGCGGCTCGCTCGGCTGCGCGGCGACCTGGCCGATCGCTCCGAGGAGTTGGCGGCCCTGACAGCGCGCTGGGAGGCCGAGAAGGCCGGGCACAACCGGGTAGGCGATCTAAAGGCCCGCCTGGACGAGTTGCAGATCGCCGCGGACCGGTCTCAACGCGAAGGCGACCTAGAGGCCGCTTCGCGACTCCTGTATGGGGAAATCCCCCAGGTTCAACGCGAATTGGCGGAGGCCGAGGCAGCGGAGCGCGATGCCGATCTGGAGGCGATAGGGGCTGCCCCCATGATCGCAGACCGGGTGGGACCTGACGAGATTGCCGAGGTTATCTCCGCGTGGACCGGAATTCCGGCGGGGCGATTGCTGGAAGGCGAATCCGCCAAACTCCTTCGCATGGAGGAAGTGATCGGGGAGCGGCTAATCGGCCAGGCCAAGGCCGTTGCCGCCGTATCGGATGCTGTACGCCGGGCTCGCGCCGGCATAGCCGACCCGGACCGGCCCACGGGGTCCTTCCTCTTCCTGGGCCCAACAGGTGTCGGCAAGACGGAGCTGGCCAAAGCGTTAGCGGACTTCCTGTTCGACGATGAGCGCGCCATCGTCCGTATCGACATGTCTGAGTATTCCGAGAAACACTCGGTGGCACGGCTGGTGGGAGCGCCACCGGGATACATTGGCTACGAAGAGGGCGGCCAGCTTACCGAAGCCGTGCGCCGCAGGCCGTATTCGGTGCTGCTGCTGGATGAGGTCGAAAAGGCTCACCCGGAGGTTTTCGACCTTCTGTTGCAGGTACTAGACGACGGTCGGTTGACGGACGGCCAAGGGCGCACCGTGGATTTCCGCAATGTCATTCTGATTCTGACATCCAACCTCGGGTCGCAGTTCTTGGTGGACCAGTCGTTGAGTGAGGACGCACGCCGAGAAGCGGTCATGAATGCAGTTCGCCTAGCTTTCAAGCCGGAGTTCCTCAACCGGCTAGACGATGTGGTTCTGTTCGATGCCCTGAGTCTGAGCGAAATCGAGCGGATCGTGGACCTCCAAGTGGCGTCGCTCGCAAAACGCCTAGAGGAGCGGCGCCTGGTGCTCGAAGTAACCGAGGCCGCCCGCGAATGGCTCGCCCTGGACGGCTACGATCCGGCCTACGGCGCCCGTCCGCTGCGCCGTTCGATTCAACGCCAGATAGGCGACCAATTGGCGCGCGGCCTGCTCGCGGGCGACATCCACGACGCTGAAGCGGTGCTGGTGGACAAGCATCCGTCCGAGCCGCACCTCACCGTCCGCGCGACCCCAAACCGAGCGGCGTGACCGTTTCGCGCCCACATGGTCAAGGCCGGGCAAGGGGCGAATATCGGCGCGCGTCGGCTCGCCGCGCCCAACCCGACTATGACCATTTGCGCGCATCTCGATAGCCTGAACGCGTGAGTAACCAACCGCGCGACCGCTGGACGCTGCAAGCCGAGGATTTAGGGCGTGACTACGAGGGCGAGACAGTCCTGGACGGGATCAGCTTGACTCTCGCTCCTGGGCAACCGCCCATTGGGGTGATCGGGCCATCCGGTTCGGGCAAGACCACCCTGGTCAACTTGCTGATGGGGTGGGACCGGCAGTCCCGCGGCTGGGTCGAGTTCGGCAGCGAAAACCCCTACCGCCCGCGCCGCGCGGCAAAGAAACTGCTCAAGGCGGCCTTGCGGGGAGTCCACGAGGAAGCCGATCCCACCGTCGATCAACGTCTGCCCAACCGGAAAGTCCTGGTGGCGGCCCGTCGGCTCGCCACGCGCACGGGCCGCGACTCAGGGTTGGACGATGCCGGTCTGCTGGGGATCGTCGGACTGGCACCGGAGACGCTGCTGCGGATTCCCCGGGAGACTTCGCTCGGGGAGCGGCAGCGATTCGCCATCGCCGTTGCCATCGCCACGGACCCGGACGTGTTGATCCTCGACGAACCGTCCACAGCGCTCGACCCGCCCACCGCCGCCGAGGTATTGGGGGCCGTGGTGGCCCATTCCCGAACGCGAGGCGCAGCGGTGCTCATCGTGTCCCACAATCTGACGCTAATCGATGCCCTGACCTCGGATGTGATCGCCCTCTACGAAGGCCAGCAGGTCGCACGAGGCACCTTGGATCGCATCCTCGACCATCCGGCCCACGAATACTTGGCGGACTTGGCCGCGATTCGGGCCGCGGAGGCCACAACATCGCGGCCGGGCGCACATCCGCAAGCGGGCCCGCCGGCATCGTCCGCGTTTTTCTCCCGGCGGGACCTGACGGGTTAGGGAACAGGGCCGCGCACGGCCGGCACGATGCCGGGCAAAGGGGTGTTTCGGACAAGTCGCCCACTCCATTGGTGAGGGATTGCCCTCCTTCGATTGTTCGGGCCAGAATCGGGCATTTGGCCCGGATCAAGATATGTCGATGTCGAGTTCTACCGGCACGTGGTCCGAGGCGCCCTTCCCCGCTCGCTCGGCGCGGACGATCTGCACCCCAGTGACGGCATCGGCCAACGCCGGCGAGCAGTAGGCGAAATCGATCCGCATGCCC
>JAIRXV010000197.1 GCA_031268115.1 Bifidobacteriaceae bacterium | reverse complement strand
CGCACCTGCGCAACCAACCGACATGCAGCGCCTGTTCGCCATCGGCCCCAAGTCGGTAGCGAAGACACCACACCCCGTCGCCGCCAACGAACTAACGCCCATCCCCACTAGCCGTCACCCCCGACCTTGGATGCGTGGCGGCGCCAACGCGCCTGGCCAGCTCAGCCGCGCGGGCGACGTCCCAGCTCAGCCGCGCGGGCGACCTCCCGGTCCGCCCTGCTCGCGGCGCTGGAGGTATCGCTGGAATTCTTGCGCCAAAGCCTCTCCCGAGGCCTCTGGCGAATCTACCGCGTCCTTGGCGGCCTCAAGTTGGGCGACGTATTCGGCTACGTCATCGTCCTCGGCGGCCAGGGTGTCTACGCCCTCACCCCAGGCCCGCGCCTCCTCTGGCAAGTCACCGGTGTCGATTGGTTCACCGACGACCTCCTCCAGTTTGGTCAACAGCGCCAGGACTGCCTTGGGGCTTGGAGGGTTGGCCACATAGTGGGGCACCGCCGCCCAAAGGCTCATCGAGGGCAGGTCCATTGTCTCGCGCGCGTAATGGTCGAGCATTCCGACAATCCCGGTTGGCCCGGTATATTCCGACCGCTCCAGCCCGTACCGTTCGCGCAACTTCTTAGAGTTCGAGCTGCCAGTCACCGGGATGGGCCGTGTGTGGGGTACGTCTGCGAGCAGCGCACCCAAGCAGACCAGTGTGCTTACCCGGTGTTCGACTAGGTTTACGAGAATCTCGCGGCAGTATTGCTCCCACCGCATGGACGGTTCGATCCCGTCGATCAGGATCGCACCCCGTCCGCCAGGAGTCACCGCCTCGAATAGCCGCGTGCGGGGCAGAATCAGACGGCGTTCGCCGTTGTCCATAACAAAGCGTGGGCGAGTCACCTGGAAGTCATGGAAGTCCTCGGAGTCGAGTTCCACGAAAGGGACCGCTCCCCACTGTTCGAGCAGGTTGGACAGTGCGTCGGTCGCGGCGCTGCCGGCATCGTTCCAGCCAGCGAACGCGGCCACGGCAATGC
This sequence comes from Bifidobacteriaceae bacterium, assembly GCA_031268115.1. Taxonomy (GTDB): domain Bacteria; phylum Actinomycetota; class Actinomycetes; order Actinomycetales; family WQXJ01; genus JAIRRT01. The sequence continues at coordinate 2,788 of JAIRXV010000197.1, read as the reverse complement.
GAGAGGCGGCGCGGCGAGGCGAAGGCATCCCCACACTCTACGGCCCGTCACCGCGCGAGACCACACGGACCCAGGACGATGCCGGCCCTCACCTGACGCGGCATGCGGCCCGGCTCACAGCCCGGCGTAGTAGGTTTCCCACGGTTCCATCACGATGGCGCCCAGCGCCTTGAGGCGCTCCCATTCGGCCGGGTCGATGTCCACCTGGGCGGCGCCGCGCCCGTCGAACCCTGGGGTGTCGAATCCGATCTGGGGCGTCACGGCGGTCGGGTAGCGGTTGGCGAGGTCTTGGTAGTCGATGTCGCCGGTGGCTTCGCGCACGATCTTGTCGACGGCCGCGGTCGCCTCAGGGTCGAAGTTGGGACATGCGGATCCCGCAGTTGGGGCTCGGTGATGCTGGCCGGGAGCAGGACGGTGGGCGTGGTCTCGTTGTTGTCCGCGAGCGGCGCGTCTGGGTCTTTGACGTCCGGGAAGCCGTTGTCGCGGGCGCACGCCGCCCACTGGACTCCCGCGCCAGCCGTCCGCTGCTCCTGCTCCAGTTCTTCGGCCGGGTCCACCTGGTAGACCGGCGGGGTGTAGTCGCTTTCGCGCAGGCACTCGATGAGCAGGTCCGTGTGGTCTGCGTCCCCGATGAACAGGTAGGGGTGTCTGGCGAAACCCGCTGGCGGTGGGATGGTGGCGTCCGGTGCGGGTGCGTCCGGGTCGATCATCGCCTCCCCGCTGGCCGGGTCGTAGCGCATCACGAGTTCGCCTTGATGGCGTTCGACGGCCGCCCACTGTTCGTCCGTAGTCACGTCCCTGCCGACGAAGGAGGCGCCCGAACCGTCGCCGTAGCCGATGGCGTACGGGTTCTCTTTGTCGAACCCGATGTCCTTCTGGTGTTTGTCGTAGTCCACGAGAGTGGCTGGCACCCCGCCCTCGTGGAGACACGCGACGAGGGTCGCCGCTCGGGCCGCCTGGCTCTCGCCCTCGGAGCCACCGGCCGAACCGCTCAGGCTCGCGACGTCATCGTCCGCGCCACAGGCACCCAGGGTCACGGTTGCCGCCACCGCCAGCAGGGCTGTCCCCGTGCGAAACCGTTTCATGGCGTGAGATCCCCTCGTTGTCGTAGCCCCATGTTACGTTGATGCGCTATGGAGCCAGGGAAGCAGAACAGGGCGCGGGCGTGGGTGGTGGGCGCCGCCATCGTGCTTGGGTTGACGGCAAGCTGCAGCGCCGCGGACGATGACGTTCCCACCCTCAGCGAGCCCAACGTCGCCGTGAGCATAGACACGGCCACGCAGGAGGGGCGCGCGGCGGAGGCGATGTACACGTGTCTCACCGAGCGGAAGATCCCCGCGACCCTCGCGCAGACGGGGCTCGGGGAGCCGTATATCGACGTGTTCGCTACGGGCCGAGACAGCGTCTACCTCAAACGCCCGGGCGGGTCGAACGGCTCCTACCCGAACGGGCAGAACGACGCGGATGCTCGGGTCGAGGAGGCCATTGAGGCGTCCGGCGAGGATTACGGGTTCTCGGTCAACGCGGTGGACAGATCGGCGGATCTCAGGCAGTGCCTGGAATCCAGCGGGTATGAGTTCCCGCCGGTCGGATCCGATGCGGCACTGGAGCTCGAAATCGAACGGTTCATGGCCGATCAAGGGACGGCGTGGGCCGCGTGTGCCCGGGAACATGGCCTGACTGGCGTCGCCGATCCATCGCCCGGGCCGCTGGCGGACGGCGGCGCCACGTCACCCATAGTGAAGCTGCCGGCTTCCGTGACACCGGAGCAGTTGCGTCCAGTCCTGGAGGCGTGCCCACCCCTGAGCGAGGAGACGATGGCCTACAGCGAAGAGCTGTGGCAGCGATTACCCAATCCTGAACTCGGCACGCCAGGGGTGGAGTTTCATCTCTCGGCTGCGGATGAAGCGTCCGAGGCGGAAACCCGGGCGATCTTGGACCTCATCGAGGAGTTCCGGAGCGAGACCCGGCAGAGCTTCTACGACCGCCAGGACCAATAGGACGGCGGGTCTCCGGGGGTGTCGCTTGGTCTTTCGCGTGGGCTTGCGAGTCTGCCGTGCCGTCAATCGATCCAGCGTCCCGGCCCTCGCGCCAGCTGATCGGCCACCGCGCTGGTCGCGGCCGGGTGCCCCGATCCAGTTGACCATCGTGGAGAACTCGCGCCAGCTGATCGACCACCGCGCTGGTCGCGGCGCCGTGGCATTTCTCGTGGGCACAGCGCGTGGGCACAGCAACCTTCGGTGGCCCACCGCGTTTCCCCAGTTCCTCCGTGACGGACAGTGCAAGCAGAGACTCACCTGATATCTAGTCGGATCACGACAGTCGCCACTTTCACGGACTTCCTGCGCACACCCAAGGCGATGGGCAAGGCTGCGTGTCGCGTTTGACGCCAGTATCGCCGGTCGCAGCGAGCAGTTGGCCTACGCGACTGCTCACGGACGGGGTAGGCTTGTTGTATGCGTGTGGAAGTGGTCGAAGGCTTGGTACTGGCTCCCGAAACGGTGCTGGCAGATGACGCCAGCGGCGCCGGGTGGGCTAAAGAGTTGCGCGGTCTGGTGACTCGCGCGGCGGCCGAGGGCAGGACGGTCAGGGTCAGCGTGGAGGAACAGTCTTTCACGCCTCACGAGGCCGCTGGGCTGCTGGGCGTGTCGCGGACGACGGTGCAGCGGTGGATCAAGTGCGGCATCATCAAGCCGATCACTCGGGGGACTCGCCACCACATCACCGCCTCGGAGATCCGCCGCTGCCGCCAGGCGAGACCTGGCCGAGTTCTTCGCGGATGATCTCT
>JAIRXV010000153.1 GCA_031268115.1 Bifidobacteriaceae bacterium | reverse complement strand
GGCGGAGACGCTGCTGGTGGGGCCGGTGCTGCTGGTGCCGCTGGCGGTGATGCCGCTGCCGCTGGCACTGGCTCCGCTGACGCTGGTTCCGTTGACGGGGCGCCAACCGAAGCGCCGGCATCGGCCGCCGCGATACCCGGCCCCGTGCTCCTGAGTGACGTTGCGACGATCACGCAAGGGCCGGCATCGTCCACGTCCTATTCCCGAATGGATGGGCACGAGGCCGTCGCCATTTCCATCACCAAGACCCCGGACGCCAACACGGTTGAGGTTTCGCATGCGGTTCGCGACGCGGTCGATGACCTGGCCGACGTCCTGGAAAGCCGGGGCCTCCACGCCGATATCGCCTTTGACCAGGCGCCCTTCATCGAAGAATCCGTCCGCGGGCTGACCACGGAGGGTTTGCTCGGCCTCGGATTCGCCGTCTTGGTGATCCTCGCGTTCCTCGTATCGATCCGTTCCACCCTGGTCAGCGCGATCTCCATCCCCCTGTCGCTGCTCGTGGCGTTCATCGCCATGCGAGCCACCGGGGAGACCCTGAACATGCTGACCCTCGGCGCTTTGACGATGGCGGTGGGCCGGGTTGTGGATGATTCCATCGTCGTGATCGAGAACATCAAACGCCATTTGAGCTACGGGGAGGAGAAACGCGAGGCGATCCTCGGCGCCGTCAAAGAAGTGGGCGGGGCCATTGCGGCCTCGACCGTGTGCATGGTGGCCGTGTTCGCGCCCATCATGTTTGTGGGCGGGATGGTGGGTGAACTGTTCCGGCCCTTCGGCCTGACCACCACCATCGCGTTGCTCGCCTCGCTGGCCGTGGCGTTGACCATCGTGCCAGTGCTGGCGTACTGGTTTGTGCCCAGCCCGGTCAGCGTGGACGCGGCGGACCAAGCCCACCAGCGCGCCGAAGCCGAAGCCAAGGAGCGGCGCGGACTGTGGCAGCGGGCCTACCTGCCAACGCTGCGCGGGGCACTCGCCCACCCGGTGATCACCCTGGTCATCGCGGTGGTGTTGCTCGGCGGGACCGCTGCGATGGTGCCGCGACTCGAGACGAACTTCCTCGGCGGGATGGGCCAGGACACGCTCACCGTGACCGAGACCTTCGAGCCGGGAACGTCCCTCGAAGCGCAGGATCGCGACGCCCGCGAAGTCGAGGCGGCGCTCGGCGGTCTGGACGAGGTTGGCAGCGTCCAAACCACGGTCGGATCCGGCGGTGGCGATATGGCCCTCGTGTCCGGATCGGAACCTACGGCCACGTTCTCCATCACCCTGGCCGATGGCGCAAACAGCGACGATGCCGAAGCTCGCGTTCGCGACGCGGTGAGCGGGTTGGGCGGCCCTCGCTCCACCGGGATCTCGGTGGGCGGGATGGAGGCGATGATGGGGTCGATGTCGGCGATTGACCTCGTGGTGACTGGATCGGACGTGACGGACGTGAACACCGCGGCCCGCGCCGTCGAGGAAAGGGTGGCCGGCGTGCCCGGCGCGGTGGAGGTGGCCACCGATCTGGGGGTGGATACGCCCGCCATCCAGGTCACGGTGGATCGGCTCGCGGCCGCGGCCCTCGGGATGAGCGAAACCCAGGTCGAGGGAACCGTGGCCGGATTGATGAGGCCCACCACGATCGGCACCCTCGACACCGCGGACGGACGGGTCGATGTCCAGCTGTCCATGGGCGCGAGCGTCGATTCTCTGGAGGGGCTCCGGGCGCTGCCGTTGGGCGCTGGACCAGCCGGCGTCCTGACGCTGGACGATGTGGCCTCCGTGGAGGAAGTGATGGTTCCGGCCGCCCTGACCAGGGTTGATGGGCGGCGCAGCGCCACGGTGTCCGTGACTCCCGAGAGCCAAGACCTGGGGGCGCTGTCGGGGCGGCTCGAAGCGGCCGTGGACGAGTTGGACCTGCCTGCCGGGGTCACCGTCGAAGTGGGCGGGGCGACAGCGATGCAGAACGAAGCGTTCTCAGACATGGGGCTGGCGCTGGTGCTGGCCATCGCGATCGTGTTCATCGTCATGGTGGCGACGTTCGGGTCGCTGCTCCAACCGTTCGTCCTGCTGATCTCGATCCCGTTTGCTGCCACGGGCGCGCTGGCGGCGCTGCTGGTGAGCGGCACACCCCTGGGGGTGCCGGCCTTGATCGGCGCATTGATGCTGGTGGGGATCGTGGTGTCGAACGCCATCGTCCTCATCGACTTGATCAACCAATACCGGCGGCGCGGGCGGGCTCTGGATGAAGCCATCGTGGAAGGGGCGCGCAAGCGGTTGCGGCCCATCGTCATGACGGCTGTGGCGACGGTGCTGGCCCTGACGCCGATGGCGCTCGGCATCACCGGCGAGGGTGCGTTCATTTCGAAACCGCTGGCCATCGTGGTGATTGGCGGCCTGGTCGCGTCCACGCTGCTCACCCTCATCGTGGTGCCGGTGCTCTACCGTTTCGAAGCCCGCGCCCACGACCGTCGCGAGGCGAGGCGCGAGGCACGCCTGGACGCCCGGCGAGCCGAGCGCATGGCCGCCCGGATCGGTGCCGGAGCCGGCGGTGGGGAAACACAACCTGAAGCGCCCGCGCCCTCGGCCTAGGCGCGGTCGCTCCGCGACGGCGGTTGGGGTGGGGCGGCGAAGGGGAGTGGAGCGGGGCGGGGCGGCGAAGGGGAGCGGGGCGGGGCGGCGAAGGGGAGCGGAGCGGGGCGGCGAAGGGGAAGTTCCCGTCCCGCCGAGTTGGGGGTTGGGGTCGCCAAGTGGTCTTTGTTGCGGCTGGGATCCCCAACTCGGCGCCTGGGTGGTGGGGTCTTGGCGTCGAGTTGGGGGGCCGGGTGTTGGAATGCTTCTTGGGGTGACTTGGATCCCTAACTCGGTGGCTGTGGGGTTCTGCTTCGATG
>JAIRXV010000145.1 GCA_031268115.1 Bifidobacteriaceae bacterium | reverse complement strand
TCTTCCGATCTCTGGTACGGCGGCAACCGAAGCGAACGAGTTCATGGGCACCTACAAGATCGGTGTGGTGCCCATTCCGACGAATATGCCGATGATTCGGATTGACCAAACAGACGTGGTCTACAAGACTGAGGTGGGTAAGTTCGACGCGGTGGTCGAGGATATCGTCGCGCGCTACCGCGCCGGGCAACCCGTCCTCGTGGGTACCACCTCGGTGGAAAAGAGCGAATACCTGTCAAAGCTCTTGCGCAAGGCAGGGGTGCCTCACGAGGTCCTGAACGCGAAGCAGCATGCGCGCGAGGCCTCCATCGTCGCCCAGGCGGGGCGCAAAGGGGCAGTCACGGTCGCCACGAACATGGCCGGTCGCGGCACGGACATAATGTTGGGCGGCAACGCGGAGTTTATGGCAGTTCAGGCGCTCGCGGAAGAGGGACTGGACGCGGTTGAGAGTCCCGACGAATATGAGGCCGCTTGGCCCGAGGCGCTCGCGGACGCTAAGTCCGCTGTCGCTGCCGAACACGATGAGGTGGTGGAGCTCGGCGGGCTGTATGTGCTGGGAACGGAGCGGCACGAATCGCGTCGCATCGACAACCAGCTGCGGGGCCGGTCCGGGCGCCAAGGCGACCCAGGCGAATCTCGCTTCTATCTGTCGCTCCAAGACGATCTGATGCGGCTGTTCAACTCTGGGTTGACTGAGCGAGTCATGAATTCGGTGTCCTTCCCTGAGGATGTGCCGCTGGAATCCAAGATGGTGACCCGTGGGATTGCCTCGGCGCAGTCGCAGGTCGAAGCCCGCAACTTCGAGATCCGCAAGAACGTCCTCAAGTACGACGATGTTATGTCTCGCCAGCGCACGGTCGTTTACTCCGAACGCCGCCGCATCCTCAAGGGCGAAGATCTAGACGAACAAGTCCAGTCTTTCCTCACGGATGTCATCGAGGGCTACGTGACCGAGGCAACCGGCGAGCCGACTCCCGAGGATTGGAACTTGGAGTTGCTCTGGGCAAATGTTAGGGAAGTCTTCCCGGTTTCCATCACCCCGGACGATGTGATAGAGGAGGCTGGCGGCCCGCAGTTGGTGACAGCAGACATGCTGCGCAGCGAACTCTTGGCCGATGCCCGCCTCGCCTATGGCGGGCGAGAAGAGCAGTTCGGCACAGATATCGTGCGCCAACTCGAACGTCGCGTGCTTCTTTCCGTCCTCGACCGCAAGTGGCGCGAACACCTCTACGAGATGGACTACCTGAAAGAAGGTATCGGTCTTCGGGCCATGGCGCAGCGCGATCCTCTAGTCGAATACCAGAGGGAGGGGTACCAGCTCTTCCAGGCAATGAACGAGGCAATCAAGGAGCAAACGGTTGCCTACCTGTTCAACGTCCAAATCAAGGTGGAAGGCGAGGAAGAACCGGATCAGGGGGAACAGGTCGGAGTGGAGGAGGCCGAGGATCAAGAGTTCGCTGTCACCCTTGCCGGAGGACCCTCGCCCTCGCCCTCGCGTTCAGGCCAGGCGGCCAGGTCTTCTCTGGCGGCGGCGACCGCTGCGGCGGCCGCCAAGCAGCCCAAAGCTGTCCAAGAATCCAAAGCGCCCGTCGGTGCGGCAGTGGGCGGCGGACGCAAACTCGACGAACGCTCCTTGGGCGGTGGCCCGCGTTCCGTGCCGTTGCAGTACTCCGCTCCCAGCGACAGCGGGGACGGCTCAACGGTCACCGCGGGCTCGACGTTTGCCCGGTCGAATGCCAGGAGGGGCGCAGCGGGAGCGGCGCCCGTGGACGATCCGGCAGCGGACGGCTTGACTTTCCCGGGCACCGCGCGCAACGCTCAATGCCCGTGCGGCTCGGGCAAGAAGTACAAGCTGTGCCATGGCCGCAACGAAAGCGACTAGGACGGTGGTGAGATACCACCGTCCTAGATGTTAGCCGCCGCGTTTCAGCAGGTCAGAGCTACGCTCTTCCCCGCTGACGCGGTCGAACGCCGGTTATTCACCGGCGTCCTAGGACGACAGTGCAAGATAGCACCGCCCCAGCGATGCTTGCGGCTGCGGCGATATTTTGACCGCCGGCCTGGCAAAGCGTTTCTTGCCCAGCGTTGGCGTCCGCGCCACGACTCCACGAGGATCCACTATGAACGCGAGCCCTTCCACCACCACACCGGGCCCCCGCCAAACCTGGTCGGGTCAATGGGGCTTCATTGTCTCCGCGATCGGCTCGGCTGTCGGGTTGGGCAACATCTGGCGATTCCCGGGGGTCGCCTATGAGAATGGGGGCGGCGCCTTCCTCATCCCGTATCTCGTGGCACTCTTGACAGCGGGCATTCCCATTCTCTTCTTGGACTACGCCATTGGCCAGCGCTTCCGCGGCTCGGCGCCGCTCGCGTTCCGCCGGATCGCGAGGTGGGCCGAATCCTTCGGCTGGTTCCAAGTGATGATCTGCTTCTTCATAGCGATCTACTATGCCGCGATCCTGGCGTGGGCCGCCTCTTACTTTGTGTTCTCATTCACGGGGGCGTGGGGCGAGGATCCAGCTGGGTTCTTCGTCGGTTCCTACCTGAAAGTCGGGGACCCAGGCTTCTCTACCACCCCTGTGTGGGGTGTCTTGGTCCCGCTGGTACTGATCTGGGTGGCGGCGATCATCGTGTTGGCGTTGCGTCTCGACAAGGGCCTCGAACGGGCCAATATCATCTTTATCCCGCTGCTCGTGGTCGCTTTTGGCGCACTCGTGGTGCGGTCTGTCTTCCTGCCAGGGGCGTCCATCGGCCTGAACGCGCTGTTCACCCCCGACTTTTCTAAGCTGAGCGATCCGAGCGTGTGGATCGCGGCCTATTCGCAGATCTTTTTTTCGCTGTCCATCGCCTTCGGCATCATGATCACCTACTCCTCATACCGCCGGCGCAAGTCGAACCAGACGACCCCCGGTTTGGTGGTGGCGTTCGCCAACTCATCGTTCGAGGTGTTGGCCGGCATCGGGGTCTTTTCGGTGCTGGGCTTCATGGCGGACCAGTCCTTCGGCGGATCGTTCGCGACACTGGTGAAGGAGGCTCGGATCTCCGGACCCATGCTCAGTTTTGTGACCTTCCCGAAGGTGATCTCGCAGATGCCGGGTTCCTGGGTGTTCGGAGCGCTGTTCTTTGGGTCGCTGCTTATGGCTGGCTTCACGTCCATGGTGTCGATCACCGAGGTCATATCGTCGGCCTTCCAAGACAAATTCGGCTTTTCGCGGGCCAAGGCATCGGTCGCGACTGGGATGCCGATGGCGGTGCTCTCAGTTGTCCTTTTCGCGACAACCACGGGGCTGACCAGCTTGGATGTCGTGGACAAGTTTGCCAACGAGATTGGGATCGTGTTCTCTGCGGTGGCGATGTCCGTCATCGTCCTTTGGATCAAGAACAAGGGGAGCGAACTCGCCTACCACCTGTCCTCGCTGTCCACCTTCAAGGTGGGTCGAACCTGGCGCGTCCTGGTGACCGCCATTTGCCCCCTAGTGCTCGGTTACATGCTGGTCAACTGTGTTGTCGGCATCTTGACCGAAGGCTACGAAGGATATCCAACGTGGTACCTAGGCACGGCCGGTTGGGGCGCGGTCGCGGTTATGGTGGCCGGTTCGTTTGCGCTGGCGGCTGTCCGCTGGCGGTCCGATCCGGAGGGCTTCGTGCCGTGGCCCGCCTATCCGCCGGCGGGGGAGAAGGGAGGAATCCGGTGAACGCCGACGCCATCGCCTTGCTGGCCGTCGCCATCGTCATCGTGTGGGGAGGGTTGGTCGCCAGTGTCGTCTTCTTGATCCGCAGGCCAGAGGTTGCCGTCTGGCCGCCCGGAGACGACAACCTGAGCGATGAGGAAATCCCCAGCAGTCTCGACTGAACCGGCCGACGCGCCAAGGCGACGGCGCCGATGGCGGACGGCAACCACAGCGACAACCGCGGCGGCGGCCCCGGCGGCGACCGCCAGCCACGGTGAGCGAGCCGCCAAGGTGAGCGCTGCCCCGAAGACAGCAAGGAGCCCAGCGGCATACGCTAACCCCCACGTGACCCAACCGAGCACGGCCGCCAAGGTGTAGCGGCCCCAACGCCATCCGACGATGCCGGCCCCGGCGTTCACGGCAGTTTGAAAGCCGACCGTGAGGAAAGACAGCGGAATGATCGGCCAGCCCCAGCGTTCGAGAGCCTCAATGCCCTTGCGAGCACGGTCGGCCTTGAGTTTGGCGGCCCACCGAGTCCGTAAGAGCCCGGCGTTGATGGCCCTACCCGCCCAGTAGGTGCATTGCGAACGAACCATCGCGACACACGCTAGGAACAGGGCGGCCCAACCGAAAGGCAGCGCCAAAATCCACTCGACCATCCAGTGCCTTTCCCCCGGTCCGCTAGCAATAGACCAGGTGTGCGGGGTCGCCGCCGCGCAGCAACACACCGAAGAGACGATGCGTCCTGTGGTCGCCAAAAGCGCTCAAGAACGCATCGCCACTCGCGTTCCGCATGGAGTTGGCGACCTCGCCGACGGCGCGCTACAAGCGCCGCCTCACACAGATATCAGTAGCCGGCGGCGTGATACTGCTCGACCACGGAACCGGCGATCCGGCCGCGTGAGGAGACAGTCACACCGTTGGAGGCCGCCCAAGCACGCACAGCTGCCGGATCGTAGTCCACCGCGCCCCGCGGGCCGCGGCGCCGGTCGGTCTGACGGGTCGCGCGGACCTTGCGACCACCCTTGACATACGGTTCGAGGACGGTCCGCAGGGCCCCGGCGTGGGAATCGTTCAAGTCGATGGAATATTCGACGCCATCGAGGCCGAAGGAGACTGTCTCGCTCGCAGCCGAGGAATCGAGATCGTCGACAAGTTGGTAAGACACACGTTGCGCCATTTCATATCCCTTTCAATCGGGCGCCCTTGCGTACAAGGACACCCGTAGCGGCCCCGTCGCCGGGGCGGTTCCTATTGGAGTGTTCCCAGAATCTGACCCAGGAGAATCTTGACAATCATAGCGGCTGGGTAGACCAGTGCATAGCCCAGCGCCACCCGCGAGTCGTTGTTGGTGCGGCCATTGGCGAATGCGAGCACGGCGGGCTGGGTCTGGGTGCCGCCCAGGATTCCTGAGAGTTTGGTCCCACCCACGGCGAAGAACCGCTTCATGGTGAAGAACAGCCCCAGCCCCACCACGCACGTGACGGCTGCTCCGAGAACGAAGATCTTGATCCATTCGCCCGACGAAAACGCCGAGGCGATCTGTGTGCCGGCCCGCGAACCGGCCTGGGCCAGGAAAAGCAAGAGGCCCAGTTCGGTCAACGCCTGAGCGGAGGAGACGGGCATGGTAGTCACAAATGGCCCGATCCGACCGAGGCGGCCGAACACCAACCCGACGATCAGCGTGCCCGCGGCCGATCCGAGCGCGAAATTGAAGCCTGGAATGGGCAAGACGATGGCGCCGATCGCTACACCGACCGCCAAGCCCACCGCCAACGCAAACGGGTTGAGGTCCGAGAACCCCTTGGCGGAGTCGCCGAAAAACCGCGAGATCTCCTTCATTCGCTCGCGCGGACCGACCACGCGGGCGCGATCGCCCGCCTGAAGCACGAGGGAATCGGAGGCAAGCATGTCCACGTCTCCGCG
>JAIRXV010000094.1 GCA_031268115.1 Bifidobacteriaceae bacterium | reverse complement strand
TAGGAGTAGGAGTAGGAGTAGGAGTAGGGACATTCAGCGCGGCTGCCTCGGCGGCGCTGATCTGAGCAAACCTGGCGACCTTGTGACCCGTAACGCCAGAAATCGGCACGGTCGCCAAGACGTTGCGACCTTCGCCGGCCATCCAGGTGCCAACATTCGCCAAGCGGATAGCGAACGCGGGCCTGCTCCTCAAGGCCGGGTAGGAACTGGGCAGCGCCAGCGATACTGTCCATTGTCCCGCGGCCAAGTCAGACGGCAGCGAGAAATACCAGTCGTAAGTCAACAGACCAGCTTCTTTGCGCCATGAGCGGGGATCAACATCGACCGGAGCCACGTAGGTCTGACTGCCGCTGGTGAGGACAATCTCGACATCATGGCGTTGCAAGAGATTTCCGAATCCTTTGTTCTGCAAATCCAGGCGCACGCGCAGCGCGCCGCCCGCATGCGCCTGCGAGGCCACACCCACTCCGGTTCCTACAAACCGATAACCCAGTGATCGCGCGATCGTATCAAACACGTTGCTTCCACTCCAAGTTGATTTACGCCATTTCGCGATAACTCCAGGATAGTAATCTAGGTTAAGCGTCTGAGCATGCAGTTGCTCCAACTCGTTCAGGATATTTGGCGCATCGGAATAGGAGGACATCGCGCAAGACTCCGCGGCGAACGGCGTGGCAATCAAGTGATTGTTTGCCCAGGCGAGTTCAGCAGTCCGCGTGTATTGCGGATCGACATACGTGCCAACATCTCGCTGGTCGGACGCCAGACAATCGTCGTGATACCCGAGCCGAGATGCCAATGACCCATCAAAGGCTTGATCGGGCCGCAGGGTCTGACCGCCGAGGATACCGCGAATGAACATGGGGCGACGCACCTGGATGGGGATTGACACTGGGGCGGCCGCCGCGAGTGCCTCGACCACAGCGCGCTGCGCGTCGAGCGAAGGCGGGTCCCCGAATCGCGATGAATGCCACTCGCCCCATGGTCCTAAGAATCCCGCCTGAATCGCCAGCAGGAGATCCTCGTTCTCAGCGAATACCGGCGCGAACTGCGCGATATGCGACTCGATCCTCGACAAGCTCGTCGGTTCGGGTTTGGACTTGCCGGAGAAATCATAGGCGGCGCGGAACACCACCGAGATCCCGTGTTGACGCGCGGCCGCAAACGCCGTCCGCACTTCAGCGAGTTTGGCCGCAGAGATCGCCGATGACGTAAACGACTTGAGATTAACGGTCATCAGACTGACATTGACACCTTGGGCAGCAAGGGTCGCAAACCCGGACCGGCTATCCGACGGAACTTCCATATACCAACCACGTCCAGGATTCGCAATGGACGTCAAGTCTTCGTGCATTTCGGTAAGAGTCAACTGGTCGACTCCCGAAGCGCTCGCCGCGACGGGCAACACGCCAGCGGGAACGCTAACGGCCAGGACAACAATGGCTGAACGCAGCTTTCGGGATACTCGCATATCGGAACTCTACCCCACTCCCACGGGTGCGCGCCAGGAATGTTGGTGGGGTGTGGCTCGGATCCCAAGTGCGGTTGTAGCGGTTGTCGTGGTGGTCATCGGAGCGGTGTAGGGCTCGCAGGGCGACGGTGGGGGGCGCGGCTTTGATGGTCCAGCGCATCCCGGATTGGGCGACTCGCGCTTCAGCGAGTCTCTTGCACGATGACTCGTCGGGGTGCCGCACCGCCCGCTCGGAGCAGAACCGCGCGAACGCGTTGAGGACCGCCGGATAGCGGTCCACAGTGCCGGCGGATCTGCGGGCGGCCCCCAACGCTGACCCGAACCCGCCAACGTATGTGACAGTTCACCGGGGGATTTGGGTTCCTCTAATTTGTCGTCGCTCCGGCATAAGGGTTGACAACCGCCACCCCGCAGTCCAGGAAATCGTCGGCGTCTCTTGTGGCCACCACAGCGCCAGCAACCCTGGACGTGGCGGCTATTTGTGCGTCCAAGATGGCGATGGGACGGCCTTGCCGGCGCCGCATAGCCACGATCTGAGCGTAGGAATCTGCCTCGGCGGAGCCGAATGGCAAGATGTGCTCCTTGTAGGCCGCGAAGAACGCGTCAGCGTGCTGCATGAGCGCCTGCTTGCGGGAGCCCTCAGGGAGGATGGCGATGCCGTAGTAAATCTCGGCCCGGGTGATCGCGCTCATTCGAATATCGCGATCCGCGCGTGACTCCAGCCAGTCGGTAATCAAACCAAGGTCGGGATGTCCGGCGCTCAGCAACACTGAAGCGATATTGGTGTCGATTACGATCATTGAAACGCCGGACCGTCGAACGGCGAATCGCCCGCGTATTCTTGGATGCGCTCGACAGTGAAAACTAGATCCTTAGTCACCGCACGGAACTCCGCCGCACCGGCCAGCAAGACCGCTAGACCCGAAGTTCGGGGATGGGCGGGCTCGCGGGCGGCGCGCTCAAGGACAGACCGCAGTTCTGCCTCGAACGATACACCGTGGTCCACCGCCCGGTGCCGCAGGATGCGCTGGATGCCTTCATCGAGGTTTCGTACCGTGATCACGCTCGCCATGGCCACTCCTTCCATCGGCCAAGCGTAGTCGATGACTGCGCCGAATGCAACGAATGCAGCTGCTTCGCGCGGGCGGGGCACTCTCCGCGACAGCATGGAAGACACGGGCGCGCCCACCGCGGCCCCGGACCCCATTCCGGCCCTGCACGAGTCAGGGAACACGACACGCCCTGGGGTGACGGGAGGGCCGAGAAATATGGTTTCACTGCAATCAAGTTAGTTACGGTGTAACCAAGGGAGGTCTCGATGTCGGTTCGGCTGGGGCTATTGGCGACTCTGGGCGGCGGCGCCATGCACGCCTACGAGTTGCGACAGGAATTCGAGCGGCGAACCTCGGGGGCGTGGCCGCTCAACATGGGACAGGTGGTGACGAGCCTGGCCAGCCTGGCCAAAGCGGGTCTGGTCGAGGAACTGGAGGCGCAGACGCCGCGGGGTGCAACGCGCTGGACCATCACTCCAGCTGGCCGCGAACGGGTCGCACAGTGGTGGGCGGCACCCGTCCCCCGCGACGTGCCGGACCGGGACGAGGCCGCGATCAAGGTGGCCTTGGCCGTGACCGACCCTGCCGTGGACGCAGAGTCCGTGATCCAAGTCCAACGCGCCGCCGTCATCGTCGCCATGCAAGAGTTGACGCGGCTCAGCTCCACCGGCCAGGACGATGGCGGCGGCGACCTTGCGTGGGAAATCACACTGAACCGCCTGATTTTCGCAGGCGAGGCCGAGGTGCGTTGGCTCGACCACACCGAGATGTGGCTGCGCCGCACTGGACGTCTGACTACCCCGGTAGATGGGGACAGCAAACCCTCACAGGGAAGCGTGAACGCCATCGGACACCGGGCCCGGCAGGCCAAGCGAACCGACCGCAACGCGCCAAGCCCAGAGACCGCGAGCCCGGTGCTCCCAAGCGAACCAGAACACCAGGAGTCGGCCCGATGACCGCCGCCGGGAACGCCGAACCCGAACCCGTGCTTTGCGCCACAGACCTCACCCACGTTTACCCCGGACCGGTGCCAGTCACCGCCCTGAAGGGGGTCGGCCTTGAGGTGCGGCTCGGGGATCTGGTCGCGGTCATGGGGCCTTCTGGGTCGGGGAAGTCGACACTGCTCCACATGCTCGGAGGGCTCGACACCCCCACATCTGGGTCGGTCGTGATCGGGGGCATCGACATCGTGTCCCTCCCGGCCCGCGCACGAGCCCGGATCCGCCGCCGCTCCATCGGCTACGTCTTTCAGGATTTCAACCTTGTGCCTTCGCTCAATGCGGCCGAGAACGTCGCGCTGCCGCTGCAACTCGATGGGCTGAAGTGGCGCAAAGCGTCACGCGCGGCGGTCGATGCGCTGGAGTCGATGGGGGTGGGTGACCTCAGCGACCGCCGGCCAGCCCGACTTTCGGCCGGGCAACGCCAACGGGTCGCGATCGCTCGGGCGCTCGTGGGACCCAGGCGATTGCTCCTCGCCGATGAACCGACGGGCGCCCTCGATACCGCCACCGCCCAAGACGTGATGACCGTGCTGCGCCAACGGGTCGATGGCGGGGCCGCGGCGGTCATGGTGACCCACGATGCGCGTATGGCCGCGTGGGCTGATCGCGTGGTGTTCTTGCGCGATGGCGTGATCATCGACGTGGCCGCGAGCGCCAACGCGGCCGTAGCTCTCGGGGAGGTGCCGTGAGCACGTCCAAACTGCGGGCGCTCGCGCGGCTCGGGTGGCGTGACCTGTCAACCCATCGGTGGCGCTCGGCGTTCTCGGCGCTCGCGATCTTTGCGGTCACGGCGCCGACGACGAGCGCCTTGCTGCTCGGACGGGGTCAACTGTCTCAATCGACCGGCCCCGGCGAGTCGCTGTTGCCCACGTTCGCTCTGATCGTCGGCGTCCTCGGTCTTGGCCTTGTCGTGACACTCCTGGCTGCCGTATTCCTTGCCTCCTTCCACGCGCGGCTCCGGGAACTCGGGCACCTCAGTGCAGGCGGCGGGGTGGCCACGGACATCGCCGGAGCGGTCATCGTTCCTGCCCTGTTCCTCGGGCTGATCGGTGGCGTGCCGGGCGGAGTGGTCGGTCTACTGGCCGGGCGGGCGGCCGGTGTCGCGGTGGGTGCCCCCTTACCCACCACCGCTGAAGGCGCGCTCCTGGCCGCGGCGGTGAGCGCCGGCATCGTCGGGGCGTG
>JAIRXV010000059.1 GCA_031268115.1 Bifidobacteriaceae bacterium | reverse complement strand
CCAAAGGGAAGCAGACCCAAGCACCGGACGCTCGTTGCTGTCTTGGTTGTTCTAGGTGTTTTGGCGGTGATCGCGATTGGCGAACTGGTAACAGGAGGCGGCATCTTGCACGAACTGCGGACAAACTCACTATTCGATGATCGGCCAGCGAGCGAACGGGACACGTGGCGCGCCATCGACACACTGATGGCCCAACCCTCATTCGAGGACACGGTCATCGAGTTCGAGAACACGGCCGCCGAGATGCGGGCCGCGTTGGATCGGGTTGTCCCCGGGCTGACCTGGCAGGAACAAGAGACGACCTATTGGTCAGGCCTGTGCGGCGGCGACTACTTGTACACCAACGCCTCGTCAGTGCTCATGCTCTGGTCTTTTGAGCCGCGCATCGATCCGGACCATTGGGGCGAGGCCGAAGCCGCACTGGCTGCGATCGCAGCGAAGCATGGCTTCACGGACCGCGCGGTCACTAATCCCAATCCGGACTCGACCTACGTTGAATACTTTGGCGCGCCTGTCACCAGCTTCGATGTCACGAACAGAGCCGAAGAGGGATATTCAAGTATTTCCTTCGCAATTGATTGCCGTCTGACCCAGGAGGTCAGGGATCGGATCGCAGCGGGCGGCATCCCCTACAGTCCCAAAGACGCTGACGAGTGGCGGTTCTCACACACCCGTCCACCCTTCTAGATTGCCTCCACCACATGCCTCTTACCGATCCAGGGCCCACCCCACCCGAGCCGCACCCCAAGCACCGGGCGGTCGTTGCTGTCTTGGTGGTTCTGGGTGTTTTGGCGGTGATCGCTATTGGCGAACTGGTAACAGGAGGCGGCATCTTGCACGAACTGCGCACAAACTCACTATTCGATGACCGGCCAGCGAGCGAACGGGACACGTGGCGCGCCATCGACACACTGATGGCCCAACCCTCATACGAGGACACAGTCATCGAGTTCGAGAACACGGCCGCCGAGATGCGGGCCGCGTTGGACCGGGTTGTCCCCGGGTTGACTTGGCAGGAGGAAGAGCCTATCTATCTTGCTGGCCTGTGCTGCGGCGACTATCTGTACACCAACGCCTGGTCGGTGCGACTGATCTGGTCTTTTGAGCCACGCATCGATCCGGACCATTGGGGCGAGGCCGAAGCCGCGCTGGCGGCGATCGCAGCGAAGCGTGGCTTCACCGACCGCGCGGTCACTAATCCCAATCCGGACTCGACTTACGTTGAATACTTTGGCGCGCCCGTCACCAGCTTCGATGTCACGAACATAGCAGAAGAGGGATATTCGGGTATTTCTTTTGCAATTCAGTGTCGTCTGGCCCAGGAGGTCAGGGATCGGATCGCGGCGGGCGGTATCCCTTACGGTCCCAAAGACGCTGACGAGTGGCGGTTCTCACACACCCGTCCACCCTTCTAGATTGCGTGTGCTTCGAACCCTTCAGCGTCCCGAAGACGCACCCACCCGCAGGGCGTGGCGTCTTCGCGTCGGCGCCGGTGGGTAGAGAGAAACCGTGCCCAAGGACTGTCCCCGCAGGCGATCTAGTTCTTCCTCCATGGTCGCGTCCTCCAACTCCGTGAAAACCGGTATGGCCTGTGGGATTATTGGACAATGGCGCATCTCACGGGACTTTGGCGGGTCACCGCAA
Source organism: Bifidobacteriaceae bacterium (assembly GCA_031268115.1). Classification (GTDB taxonomy): domain Bacteria; phylum Actinomycetota; class Actinomycetes; order Actinomycetales; family WQXJ01; genus JAIRRT01. The sequence continues at coordinate 1,174 of JAIRXV010000059.1, read as the reverse complement.
CGGCCTGGATGGTCAGCGCGGTGTGCGGGCCGATTGCTGGATGCGTGGAATCGAAACCCCTGGACTCAGGGGAGGTACCGACAAGCATCGCGGCGGATCCCTCGGCGGGGCCGGAGGAAGACCCGAGCCCAACGTGGCAGGCGGAGGGGCAACGGGAGGGCTCGGGTGAGAGGACCGACCCCGGGCCTGCCACTGTCCTCATTGACATCTACTCGGGAGGGGAAAGCCCGGTAGTAAGTCTGAATCCCGAAGCGAGCGCTGAGCTACGAGAATTCGTCGAGCAGCGACGCGCAGGCGCCACCATCGCGAACGAGCCGGAAGGCAACTTGGGTTTCCGTGGCTTCTTGGTGGCGTGGTCGGGCCTCGACCAGCGGAGTCTGACCGCGAGGGTGGTACGAGACGCCGTCTATTTAGGCGAGGGCACCGCGACACACCGAATATCCGACAATGCGGGCACGGCCTATCGCATAGTCCGAGACGCTGTTGGGGCGTCCCTCGACCCGGTGGTACTCGAAGCCATAGACACGTATCGAGAAGCTCCCTGACTCTGGTACGGATTCCTCGCCCTCACTCGGGATCGACGCCATTGGACAAGAGGCACCGGCGGGCGGCGCACACGTCCCGCTGACCCACATCCACAACCGCGCGGCGCACCGGCCAGCGGCACACACCCCCGCGGACCCGCATCCACGTCACCACGAACGCGCGGTTGACGCTGACGGCGCCGTGGTCGCGTTCCACGTCCCGCTGACCCGCATCCACGTCACCACGAACGCGCGACCCCCGTGACTCAAGACCCGCCCGTTATCCACAGTCCGTCACGATCTCCTAAGCGCCACGCACGAGCGATGGGGCATCATCGGCGTCGTGGGATGGCGCGTCGTTGGAACTATGGTCGCAGTTGCGGTTCTCGGCGCTGCCGGTTTGGGCGGGGGAACCCCGAGTCTCTCCGCGTTCCAGCGAGATGCGCCCTCCGCGCCCGTCCAGGCAGCACGTCCTGGCGTGGACGGCGTGAGCGGCGGATCCGACCAGGTGCCGATGGGGATCTCGCCTGGTCGGTCCGCCGTGACGCCGTTGCGAAGCGCGACTGTCACCGCGTCTCGGTGCCCGAACGCCATCGTGCCCCATGGCGTTTCCCAGCCCACATTCGACTGGCCCTTGGCCAGTGCGGTCA
>JAIRXV010000400.1 GCA_031268115.1 Bifidobacteriaceae bacterium | reverse complement strand
CCTGGCCGATGCCGGACTGTTCGGCGCCCTCGGTAAGGCGGTGCCGTTGGCTTTGGCGGCAATGTCGGTGCGTTTGATGCGCCATCCGGAGCAAATCAGGGACAACGGCCGCATTTCTGTCGGGCTGACCGCGTTGATTTTGGCCGCGTGCGGGATGATCCATATTCTCAAGGGAACCCCGGGTTTCACGAGCGGGTGGGAGGGTCTGCGCCGCGCTGGGGGGTTACTCGGATGGTTGGGCGGAACTCCTTTGTCGGCGCTGGTGAGCCGGCCGGTTACGTTCATCCTGTTGACAATCTTGGCGTTCTTTGGGCTGTTGGTGATCAGTAAGACGCCGCTGTCGCGAATCCCGGACCGTTTGCGCCAGCTGAGGGACCACTTGGGTTTTGCGCGCTCGGCGTCGCCCGATGGCGAACCCTCTTCGCCAGATACCGCCGCCGATGGCGGTATCGACGGCCCCTACCACCACGACCAGCCTAGGCGCGGTGTCTTTGCGCGGCGGGGGGCGCGTGAGGTTTCGCTCGACGATTTCTTCGACTCCGAGGACCCGTCCGATGACGCTTCCGATTCGGACGGGGGCGACCCGGAGGGGGAACAAGGCGGTACGGGGGATATTCGCACCGCCCAGACGGCGGAATTCCCGGCTGTCGGTGCGCGGGAGGCCGGCGTTCGGCCCCCCCAAGCCGACCTGGGCGGCGGGCCCGCGGGCACTGGTGCGGCGGGGACAAGCGGCGGCCTTATGCCGGAGGGGTTGCCGGAGTATGGCGAACAGGGCGAGTTGACGGGTGAGGAACTCTACACGCTTCCGGATGCGGAACTGTTAGGCAAGGGAATCCAAGTGCGATCCCACGCCAAGGCATCCCACGAGACCGAAGCGGCCCTGTCCCAGGTCTTAGCCGATTTCGGCATCGACGCTGAGGTCACTGGTTTTTCGCGGGGGCCCACGGTGACAAGGTACGAGGTCACGCTCGGGCCTGGGGTGAAGGTGGAGCGGATCATTCAGCTGTCCCGGAACATCGCCTATGCGGTGGCGAGCCCGGACATTCGGATCATTTCCCCGATCCCCGGCAAGTCTGCCGTTGGCGTCGAGATCCCCAACCAGGAGCGTGAGACAGTCGCCTTGGGCGATGTGCTGCGTTCCCCAGTGGCGGCCCGGCGTCCGCAGCCGCTTTTGGTGGGGTTGGGCAAGGATGTCGAAGGCGCCTTTGTGGTGGCCAATGTCGCCAACATGCCGCATCTCCTGGTGGGCGGCTCCACGGGTTCGGGTAAGTCGAGCTTCATCAACGCCTTGGTGGTCTCGATCCTCATGCGGGCAACGCCAGACGACGTTCGGATGGTGTTGATCGATCCGAAGCGGGTGGAGCTGACGCCCTACGAGGGGATCCCTCACTTGATCACCCCGATCATCACAAACGCCAAGAAGGCGGCTGAGGCCCTGGACTGGGTTGTCCGCGAGATGGACATCCGCTACGAGGATTTGCATTCTTTCGGGTTCAGGCACGTGGACGATTTCAATCGTGCGGTCCGCAAGGGGTCCATTCGCCCCCCGGCCGGTTCGAAACGTGTGTTGCGCCACTACCCGTACATCTTGGTTGTGGTGGACGAGTTGGCGGATCTGATGATGGTGGCCCCCCGCGATGTCGAGGCCGCCGTCCAACGCATCACCCAGTTGGCCCGGGCCGCCGGTATCCATCTGATTGTGGCCACGCAGCGCCCATCCGTGGACGTGGTGACCGGTGTCATCAAAGCCAATATCCCGTCTCGACTGGCCTTTGAGACCAGCTCACAGACCGATTCGCGCGTGATCCTCGATCAGCCCGGGGCTGAAAAGCTGATCGGCAAGGGCGACGCCTTGTTCCTCGCCTACGGTGCTTCCAAACCGCAGCGGGTCCAGGGTGCCTGGGTCGGTGAATCGGAAATCCGGGCCGTGGTTGCCCACGTCAAGGCCGAGGCCAACCCCGAGTACCGGGCGGACGTAGTGGTTTCCGAGACCAGGCGGCGGGTCGAGGAAGAAGTCGGGGACGATTTGGATCTGCTCCTCCAAGCGGCCGAGCAGGTGATTGTCACCCAGTTCGGCTCCACTTCGATGCTGCAACGCAAACTGCGTGTCGGTTTCGCCAAGGCCGGGCGCCTGATGGACTTGTTGGAATCCCGTGGGGTTGTAGGTCCATCGGAGGGCTCCAAGGCCCGCGAAGTCTTGGTCCCCTCGGAGGCTCTCGCTGAGACCTTGGCGATGCTCCGAGGCGAAGAGGTGCCGCCATCTGCCGACCTGGAAGGCCCCGACACGCCGAGCGATGGGGATTGAGGGCGATGCCCGCCAGGCCCCGGTGTTCGGCATACCCAATCATGGGTGGGGGCGAGAATTGCCCAGTTTCGGGACTTCGTTCGTCCGGCCAGTGCCAGTGGCCCGCGCAGTCCTCTAGGCTGTGACCCGTGGCAGGAAAGGGGCATGGTCGGCGCGCGGCAGGGTCGAGTGGCCCGCCTGTGGTCAACGTCGCCAACGCGTTGACGCTCGCGCGTCTCGCCCTGGTTCCCGCAGTGGCAGCTTGCCTCGCCTACCAAGGCGGGACGGACCGAACCGCCCGGATCGTTGCCGCTGCGCTGTTCGCCCTTGCCGCCCTGACGGATCACTGGGACGGGCACCTGGCGCGGACCCGCGGCCTGGTAACCGATTTTGGCAAGATTGCCGACCCAATCGCGGACAAGACACTGATACTGGTGGCCTTGGCCGTACTTTCGGGTTTGGGGCAGCTTTCGTGGTGGGTGACAGGGATTGTCGCGTTTCGCGAAATCGGCGTGACTCTACTGCGGTTCGCAGTCATCAAGCATGCGGTGATTCCCGCGTCCCTGGGCGGGAAGATAAAGACAGTCGCCCAAATAGCGGCCATCGGCCTGTATATCCTGCCGGTTACCGCGATCTGGTTAGTGTTCGTGGCACAGACCCTCATGATTGTGGCCGTCGCAATGACCATCGCCACCGGTGTCGAGAACGCGTTCCAGGTGGCGACCATCCTGGCGGCGGCGCGCGCCACCCGGATGAGCGCATTGAAAGGAGCGTGACACCCATGGCAAAGCGCCAGAAGGACACAAACGCGAACGATGCCGCGCGGGCTGGCGTGATTGTGGGACTCTTGCGGTCCCGGGGTATGAGGATCGCCACCGCCGAATCGCTGACCGGTGGTCTGTTGGCGGCCGCGTTCGTGTCGGTCCCCGGGGCATCGGACGTGTTCGATGGCGGAGTGATCGCCTATACGCACGATTTGAAGACCCGTTTGCTGAAGGTCGACGCCGGCTGGCTGAGCGCTCACGGCGCCATCAACGCCGAGGTTGCGGAACAGATGGCGCTGGGCGCTCGCGAGCTGTGCGGCTCGGACGCCGCCATCGGCACCACGGGTGTGGCGGGCCCAGATCCGGCCGATGGCGTGGAGCCGGGCACCGCCTACATCGCGGTCGCTATCGCCGGGCTGGACTTGGCGGTGCGGGCCGTGCGCCTGACCGGTGGGCGCAGCCGCATCCGGGGTCGGGTGGTGGCCCGTGCGCTTGAGCTATGCGAGGCCGCGTTGCGTCAGATTCCCGTGTCCGGTGAAGGCTACGACGAGGTGGGTCGCTTCGCGTGAAGCGCCGCCGGGCAAGGCCCCGTCCCTAATATCGATATGTCATTACATGGCGTCTCGCATCCGCACTCGCCACGGCCACTTCCTATGACCCACGCTCTGGTGGTAGGGTCCGGTTGAAGTTGGTCCAGCGGTCGGTTTTGACGCTCTGGGCTTCCCTGATTTTCAGCGCTGGTTGAGGGGGCGTCGGCCATATGGGTAGGCAATCGCGTTCAGTGGGTTATAGAAGGCGTGGCGGATGGCTCGGCGTGGGAGTATTGCTGGCGGTGGGTTTGGCTCTTGCCGCTGGTGTTGTGAGTGTTGCTGGTCCGGGCGGTGGCGCTGGTCAGGGTGTGGAGGGGCGTGTGGTCGATGGCGGTGGGCGAGCGTTGCGAGATGTGTTGGTCACGGCCATGTCCGCTCCGGCCGACGATTCGAGTTCTGCGACCTTGGCGGGGCAGGCCACTAGTGACGGATCGGGGAGGTTCTACATCGATGGGTTGGCACCCGGAAAGTATTTCGTGTTCGCCGACGATGGCGTGCATTCTTTCGCGTACTATCCCGGGGTGTCCGCCCGGCGGGACGCTGAGGCGGTGACTGTAGGGGCGAAGGAATTTGTGGGTTTGGAGAGTCTTGTCCTGGGCGCTGGGGCACGGATTGGGGGGAGTGTTGCCTCCGGTCCGGCCGTGGACGTGTCCGGTGTGAGGGTCGCGGCGTTCCGCGTGTGGATCGAAGGCGGTGGGGCATTGAAGCGGTGTGGGTTTGGTGCCGCCGTTTTGTTGTGTGGTTTGCCGGGGTTCCGGCGGCTCACGAGTGATCATAGTGGGTTTGCTCGTATTGGTT
>JAIRXV010000364.1 GCA_031268115.1 Bifidobacteriaceae bacterium | reverse complement strand
AAATCCGCCGGTTACAGCTTTCCCGGACCTCGGTGATATACCCCGGCTTGGATGCGGTGATCCGCACAGACACACCCGTGCCCGCGTCGTCTTCCACAAGGGTGTAGCTCTTGGAAGTCGCTCCAGCAATCGCTTCGCCGTCGCGTAACCACTGATACTCGACCTTGACACCGCCTATCTCACCCTCGACTGGCCCAAGCACTGCCGTCAACGTGTTGCCCACCGACAGTTTCCCCGTGAAGCACGGATCGAAAACCTTCAGAGCGGGCAGCGCTGACTCAGTTGGGGCTTCGGTCGGTGTTGCCGCCGGTGCGGACGGGGTCGGATCGTCCCCGCTGGCCAAAGGGGCGGCCAGCAGGCCCGCTGCGACCACCGCGCCACACGCCAAAGCCGTCAAATGGGCCAAGGCGAGGGAACGCCATCGTGCATCGCGGCTGGACGCACACCCGCGAGGCGCCAGGAACTCAGGCACATGGAACGGCATCGGGATCTCCTTGGAAGCACAGGGTTGCGTCCAGTCAACACCATGTACGCGATGCGTGCTAGTCCCAGGGTCCCCCTGTTGAACCGTTTTCGCGCCGTGGGCGGGGGGGCTACGGTGTGGGATCGTGCCGGAACTAACTCTCCTCGCCTGGGTGCTCCTCGGGGTTGGGGCGTTGGCCGTGGGACTCGCCAAGACCGCCATCGGAGGGGTGGGCTCTATCGCGGTGGCGCTGTTCGCGTGGGCGCTACCCGCCAAAGCGTCCACCGGCACGCTGCTGTTGCTTCTGTTAGTGGGCGATCTTGTGGCAATCGCCGTCTACCGCCACGATGTCGCTTGGCGCGACCTCGGCCGGCTCGTGGTGCCCGTCCTGCTGGGGGTTGGTGCGGGAACGGTGTTCCTCTCCTTCGTCTCAGACCGGGTGCTCAAAGTCACCATGGGTGTGGTGCTGTTGAGCCTGGTGGTGGCCCATTACGGCACGCAGTGGGCGGCTCGGCGCCGCCGCGGCCGCGCGTTGGACGATGACGGCCCCACCTCCGGCCCGCCCACTCGCCGTGGAGCGCAGTGGTTGTTGGCGGGGGGATACGGCGTTCTGGGCGGCTTCACCACCATGGTCGCAAACGCTGGGGGACCGGCGATGACGCTGTACTTCCTGGCCGCGCGGTTTCCAATGAGGAGGTTCCTCGGCACCGGAGCCTGGTTCTTTTTCCTAGTCAACACCATAAAAGTGCCGTTCTCAGTGGGTCTTGGGTTGATGGACGCCGACTCGTTGAAGATCTGCGCCGTGTGCATCCCCCTGGTTCTGTTCGGCACCTGGCTGGGGCGAGTCTTGATCTCAAGGATCGATCAAGCGCGCTTCAACGCCGTGGTGTTGGCGTTCACGGCCCTGTCCGCGGGGCTGCTGTTCTTGTAGGGGATGTGGTCGCCAGGTGGCGGCGCGAGGAGGAGAGTGCTTGAATCGCGGAGGCGACGTCATCGTGGGCCGCCAAAGGCGGCGGATAACCGGCCTCCACGGTGCAGAAAAGAGGAAACACATGGAAACCGTTCGGTTGGGCAGCAGCGGTCTGGAGATAAGTCCGATTGTGCTTGGGGGCATGAGCTTCGGCGAACCGAGCCGCGGCGGGCATCCTTGGACCTTGGGCTTGGACGCTGCCCGTGCGATGATCCGCCACGCCTACGAGGCTGGGATCACGGCCTTCGACACCGCCGATGTCTACTCCCTGGGATCGAGCGAGGAGATCGTGGGGGCGGTGCTCGGAGAGCTGGCCCCGCGCGAGGAGATCGCGATCTTCACCAAGGTTCACGGCCGGATGTTCGACGGTTTGAACGGGGCGGGCCTGTCTCGGGCCCACATAATGACCGCCATCGACGCCTCGCTGCGGCGTTTGGGCACCGATTACGTGGACCTGTACCAAATCCACCGGTGGGATCCGGCGGTGCCCATCGAGGAGACCATGGAAGCGCTCCACGATGTAGTGCGGGCCGGCAAAGCCCGTTACATCGGCGCGTCGAGCATGTGGGCCTGGCAGTTCGCCAAAGCGCAATACACCGCTGACCTGGGGGGATGGACAAGGTTCGTGTCCATGCAGGACCAGTACAACCTGCTGATGCGCGAGGAAGAGCGCGAGATGTTGCCCCTTTGCTTGGACCAGGGCGTGGGCGCGATCCCGTGGGCGCCGCTGGCGCGCGGCCGGCTGACCAGGCCTGCTGGGGTTTCCACGGCCCGGTTACAGATGGACACGTTGGTGCGCTCCTACTACGAGGGCCTGGTGGGGGACGCGGATCAGGTGGTCGCGGCCGTGGCCGAAGTGGCCGCGGAACGCGGCGCCACCCCCGCCCAAATCGCCCTGGCGTGGGTGCGGCGCAACCCGGCCGTGACCGCACCGATTGTTGGAGCGACATCGCCGGGGCACATCGACGACGCCGTCGCCTCCGTTGCCATCGACCTCACCGATGCCGAAGCGGCACGCCTTGAGGCGGGCTACCCGCCCATGGCGCGCGCCTGGTCCTAGCTGCCTTTGTTGCTGAAACGTGTGCAGATGAGCCGGGTTTTCGGATCTCGGGGTCCCCGCGGGAGATTTTCCCGTAGCGCAGCGAAGGGAAAAGATCCCGTGGGGTGCCGCTAGGACGCCGGTGAATAGCCGGCGTTCGACCGCGTCAGCGGGGAGGAGCGTAGCTCTGACCTGTTGAAACGCGGCAGCTAACATCTAGGACGGGTGGTATTTCACCACCCGTCCTAGCCGGCCGGTGGGCAATTCGGGTGCAGGCGGAGGAGCGGGCGCCTTGACCTGCGGCGAGACTCTGGAGTGAGGTACGACTTAGGCATCAGCCGCCGCCCAGCGTGCCAAACGACCCGGTGTCCGTGGGGTCGTGACAGCACTCAGGTCGGCTTTGTCCTATTTCACCTTCGCGCGGGTCTTGGCAATGTCGCCGATCTTCCCGGTGGTGTCCACGAACCGCACCAACACCTCCTGGCCGGGCTTCAGGCCCGGAGTCGGCACCTTTCCCCGACCCATCGTTGACGCGTCCAACACAGCGCTTCGGTGCTGCGAACCCCACCACACTGTCACCTTGCCCACCACCGGTGCTACGCCCCTCGCCTTCACCTTCACCACCACCGACGATTCCTTCGTCCCAAGATTGCGCCCCGCCACGGTCAGAGATCCCTTCGCCTTCACCGCCACCTCCGGACTCCTCAAGAGTTCCGGAGAACACATTTCCGTCCCATCCGGGGCAAGCTGCTGAACAACAACCAATTGGATGACGCTTCCGCCGAGAGCGCTCTTCGGCACGCGAAACTCGCGACCGCTGCTACCACGGGAAAAGACCAGGTTGCCCGCCTCCGTGTTTGAGACCTCACGAGTCAGCCACACGACCTGCTCCGAACGAACTGTCCCCAACAATTCATGGACCCACACCTCTCCCATCCGCACGCCCCGCACCACCGTGCCGGGCGCCACCTCATCGCCCGGGCTGATCGCCGGACCCAACAACACCTCTGTGGGGCCAATATCGGGCAACAGCTGAACATGGCCGATGTCGGTGCATGCGTAAAAGACCCCTTCGTCGGCTACGGCGACGCCACCAGCCCCGGCCCAAGCCACAATCGCACCCAGCGCTATCACGCATGTCAGGCCAGCAACGCGTCCGCCCCAGCCGTTCGCGAGAATGTTGTTGGAGTCTGCGTCCGACTCTGCGACGCTAACACCCGAAGCAACGCCCACTCGTATCTTCTTCATGTGTCTCCCCAATCGCCGAACCGGGTTACGCCCCTCAGCCTTCGCTTGGTATGAAGTATTCGAAGATCCTTTGCGGCACGGTACCCACCACTGGGCCAACTCGAAGGGACTCTTGTCCCATGCAAGATGGATGGACGCACGGATGCGCCGGCTGGCCGGATCGCTTCCCCTCCAGAATCGCGCGCTACAGCGCTTCGTTGCCGGTTATGTCCCACGAACCCCGTACAAAGTAAACGGCGGAGGGTGGGGCTGGCGGTCGAAGAACTCAACCGGTCGCCCGGTCTTGCCTGAGCCTTTCGAGGGCGGCGCATGTCACGGCCAAATCCGTGGTCGCCCATAGGGGCGGAAGGGCACGTCGCAGCACGCCGCCGTACCGTTTGGTGACCAGACGTGGGTCGAGGATCGCCACCACTCCCCGGTCCGAGGTGCGTCGGATCAGGCGCCCGGAGCCTTGCGCCAGCATGAGGGCCGCGTGGGACACGCTCACGGCCATGAAGCCGCTGCCCCCGGCGCGATCCACGGCCTCGGACCGGGCAGAGCGAATCGGATCGTCTGGGCGGGGAAACGGGATGCGGTCTATGGTCACGAGCCGGCAGCTCGGGCCAGGCACGTCGACGCCTTGCCACAGGGAAATCGTGCCGAACAGGCACGTGTCGGGCTCGTCCCGGAATCGTTCAACGAGTGCCGCGAGGGTTTCTTCGCCCTGGGCCAAGATTGGCCGGTCGATGCGTTGGCGCATTTCCTCGGCCGCCTTGAGCGCTGCCGCCCGCGAGGTGAACAGTCCCAACGCGCCCCCGCCAGACGCGTTGATCAGGCGCTCGAGCGTGTCCAGCTGCTCTGCGGGGGTGCCGCCCCGCGCCGGAGGCGGAAGATCCGCCGCCACGTAGACGATCCCTTGGTTCCGGTAGTCGAATGGGCTGCCCACATCCAACCCTTGCCACGGCAGATCGAGGTCTTCGTCGCTGCCCGCGCCCGATGCCGTACCCTCCGTTTCGCCATCGGTGCCAGCTCGGTGGATGAGGGGTTCGGCAACGGGCCAACCGACGGAGCCGAGCTTGGTGTCCCCCTGGGTTTCGCTCGTCTGGCGTCCCGCCTCGCCCAACCCCAGCCGAACGCTGGGGCCAACACCCGTCTCCCGTGACGTCTGGTCCAAACCGGCGGCCCGGGCGGCGGCGGCGAAATCGTCTCCTAGGCTGAGCGTTGCCGAGGTCATGATGGTCGTGGCCGATCCCAAGATCGCGCCGCGGATCATGCCGGCCACGCTCAGGGGGGCGAGGTGCAACGCCATTGCGGCGGGGTCGTTTCCTCCGGGAGCGGCCCACAGCACGTCCGATTGGCTCGCGCCGCCGATCGCATCGCACACCTCCACTAGCTCGGCCAGCTTGGCCCGAGCAAACTGACGCGTGCCGTCCTCTTCGCCGTGAGTCTCGCCGACGGACCGCAGCGCGTCCCGCGCGGCCTCACGGGTCGCGAAAACAGCGTCCGCCACGCCTTTGGGGAGCCCGTCGGGCAACCGTCCCTCTTCCATCCGGCGCAGACGATCGCCAAGCACCCCGGCGGCGGCGGTGAGAGCCTCGGCATCGGCCCCCACGGCCCCGGCCGCGCGGAGGGTCCGTTCCATGGAGCCGATCCCCAAGAGGGCGGTTAGCGCCGAAGTCACACGGTCAACCAGCTCATGGGCTTCATCCACGATCAGGGCGTCGAATTCCGGCAATATCGGATGGTCCGCGCTCGCGTGCAGCGCGAGCAAAGTGTGGTTGGTGACCACCAGGTCCGCTTCGGCGGCGGCGGACTTGGCTTGCTCCGCGAAACACTCCTTGATCAGGGGACATTTGGCGGCCAAGCATTCGCGGGCCGATACCGAGGCCTGGCGCCAGGCGCGCGGACTCGGACCGGGACGCAAATCGTCCACGTCGCCGGTCTCGGTCTCGGCGGCCCACTCACGGATTCGAGTCACTTCCGCACCTAGAGACGTGCGCAGAGGGCCTCCGCGTGGGCCGTCATCGTCCAGGTCGAAGAGTGCATCCGCCCCCGCGTAGCCGCCCGCTAGCTTATGGCGGCACAGGTAGTTGGAACGGCCCTTGAGCAGCGCAACCGTAGCGGGTCCCACAGCGTCGAGGGCCACGGGCAGATCTGAGGTCAGGATTTGGCGCTGCAACGCCAGCGTGGCCGTAGCGACGATGACGGTCCCGCCCCGATCCCGCACATGCGTCAAGGCCGGAATCAGGTAGGCGAGGGACTTGCCGGTGCCGGTACCCGCCTGCACGAGGAGATGGTGCGGTGTAGCGAGGGCGGTCGCGACGGCATCGGCCATCGCCACCTGACCGTCCCGCCGAATCCCGCCGAGCTGGGCCACGGCGCGGCCCAAAGTCTCAGTCACGGGAGCGACGGGGAACGGCGAAGACATGGGCGCCACCTTAGGGCAATGGGACTCTCGTACCGTGCTCGACTGTGCACAACCGGGACCTTCGGCCAAGACAACGGTCCTCCGACCTACAACACACCCCCAGGTTTCCCAATACAGTTCTCCGTGGCTACCGCGATCAAGGCGCGGCAGCACACGACACGCCCACAGCCCGGCGCGCGCTGACGCGCGCCGTCGGAATGCGCGGCCGGACAAAGGAGTAACCCATGGCGGTGGCCCACCGCATACCCAACACCCCTGAGGCCGACCTCGATCGTCATCGACGCTGGAAGCTCAATCGACGCCGATTTGGTCTGGTGCTCGGCCCTGTTATGTTCATTGTTGTCTACTTTGCTATGCCAGATGTTGCCCTGCCGGAGGGAGCAGCGGTAGGCAGTGCCGGGAACCGTGCCGCAGCGACAGTCGCTGCGACTCTGCTGCTCATGGCCATCTTTTGGATGACCGAGGTCCTGCCTCTGTACGTCACGGCTCTCATCCCCCTACTCGCCTTCCCGATACTCCAAGTCACCACCATCGACTTGGCGGCAAGGCCCTACTCCAACAAGATCATCTTCCTGTTCATGGGCGGGTTTGTGCTCGCGATGGCGATGGAGCGGTGGAATCTGCACCGCCGTGTCGCCATCCGGGTGGTCATGATGGTCGGATCGAAGCCGCGCGGGATCGTGTTCGGTTTCATGGTCGCCACGAGCTTCGTCTCCCTGTGGGTGTCGAATACCGCAACCGCGGTGATGATGCTGCCCATCGCGACATCCGTGTTGAAGTTGGCAGAGGGCGTGACGGGCCGTAAGGACAAGAACCTACGGATCTCGCTCGTGCTGGGTGTTGCCTACGGGGCTTCAATCGCGTCGTTTGGCACGATCATCGCGACGCCACCGAACGCCATCGCCGTTGGCTACTTGGCGGAGCAGGGTATTGATGTCTCCTTCTTCCAGTGGATGAAGGCTGGTATCCCGCTATGGATCGTATTCCTTCTCATTGGTTGGCTGCTGCTGACCTTTGTGGCCTTCCCGCCCAAGTACAAGGAGGCGATCCCCGGTGCGAAGGAGATTTTGCGCCGCGAGTTGTCCTACCTTGGCCCGTTCCGCGGCCCTGAGTTGCGTGTAGCCATCATCTTCCTAGCTGTGGCCTTCTCCTGGATCTTCCACGGTTGGATCTTCGATGCGATCGGCGGCACGATCGCATCCACGATTGGGGTGGCGGTGACGGACGAGTGGATCGCTGTGGTTGCGATTTTCGTCTTCTTCTTCTTCCCGGCTTCGTTCAAGAAGCCCGGTACCGCGTTGATGAAGTGGAAGGATCTCAAAGACCTGCCGTGGGGTGTGTTGATCCTGTTCGGCGGTGGGTTGTCGATGGCGTCTCAGGTTGAGGCTTCGGGCTTGGCTGAGTGGATCGGTGAGCAAGCCCGCGGGCTTGGCAATTTGCCGCCGTTCTTGATGGTCATTGTGTGCTGCGCGCTCGCGTGGATCATCACCGAGTTCATGTCCAATACGGCCGCAGCGGCGACGCTGGTGCCGATCTTCGGGGCAACGGCGGTAGCCCTTGGCCTCAGCCCGGTGTACCTGGCGATCCCGGTGGCCATGGCCTGCTCGTGTTCCTTCAT
>JAIRXV010000317.1 GCA_031268115.1 Bifidobacteriaceae bacterium | reverse complement strand
ATCTTTTGCCAATCTGCGATATCGCTCTTTTCGACGGTTGCCATTCCAAAGGCTCCACCGGCGTTGTTGACTACTGCGTTGAGGTGGCCGGCCGAATCCAGCTGGTCGCGTAGGCGGTCCACATCGCCTTGGTTGGTCAGATCGGCGGCGAAGAAGTCTGCCCCGGTCTGCTCGGCTAGGGTTTGGAGCCGGTCGGCGCGGCGCGCCACCGCCACCACGTCCCATCCATGTTCCCTAAATAGCCGGACGGTGGCGGCGCCGATACCGGAACTCGCTCCTGTCACCAATACGCGTCGTGTGCTCATGATTGTTTTCCTTTTCTCTTGGCGGTGCTTGTTGGATTTGGCAGTAGTCGGTCAGGCGGTCGCCGCGATCGCCTCAGCGAGACGATCGACAGCTACGCGATCAGGGGCTTCGACGGCGATCCGAAGGGGCCCGGAAGGCAGCCCTCGCAAAGCGACTCCGGCCTTCAACATGGCGAAGTCGCCGGTCAGCGTGAGATCGACAGCGCGGTCGATTCTCGTTTGGACTGCCGCGAGGGCGCGGTCCGTGGTGGATGGGTCATCCAAAGCGGCGGCCGCAGCGATAAACGGTTCGGGGAATACGCCTGAAATCCCGGCGACGGCGCCTTGACCCCCACCGCGCACAAACCGGAGCATCTCTCTGTCATTGCCCGAGTAGACGGGCCAGCCGGCCGGGACCGCCTTGACGTATTCCAGTGCGCTGGGGGTGTCGAGTCCAGACACTTTTGCACCGGCGATTCCGGAGATGGTGGCGAGGTGTGCCATTTCTGTTGGAGTGACATCGGTTGACGCCCGATCCCGGAAGACGTAGACGAAGAATTCGCCCTCTGGCACTGCTTCGGCAAGCGAGCGGAAGTAATCGGCGGTGGCCGTCGGCCCGGCCGCAACAAAGTAGGGGGTGATGGCCGCGAATCGCGTTGCGCCCAGATCGCGGGCGCGGCGTGCCAATGCCACGGCTTGGCGGGTCGAGGCCGCGCCCACGTGCGCGTAGACGTGCGGTGGTCCGAACGTGGCCAAGGCGGCCTCAATGACGGCCAAGCGTTCGCCATCGTCCAGGGTGGTGAACTCACCGGTGGTGCCGGGCGTGAACACATCGCCTATGCCGGATTCGGCGAGCCCTTGAAACAGCCGGGTCAGCCCGGCTGCGTCCAGATCGCCGGCCGCGTCGAAAGGGACGGTTGTGGCACAGATGAGACGCGGCATGGGGTCTGTCATGGTGTCCTCGCGATCGGGTACGGCCCACAGGACTTCCGAGCTTCACAGGGCCTCGGGCGCACATGTTAACACGAGTCCCCACCCCGCGTCCGCCACCTTGAGATGCTCGGTCTGGCGCCGGAGCTTAGGGGAGAGCCTGGGAAAGCGGCGGCAAAATGCCTGATGACATGGACGATGACGGTCAACGGAGCCTCAGCGGAGGCGACGGTCGAAGCCGGTGTGACCGCCTCGGAAACGGCGAACACACCGTCGAAGTTGACAAAGTGAACACATATGGTGTTAGCTCTGCGCGACTGTTGACGCGGCGACGGGCGGTTGTCCTGATCGTGTCAGGGTCGAAGATGCCCTGTTGCCCAAGTCCCGGTTGATCGAGGAGGATCGTATGAAAGTCACAGGCTACGAGGTGTTTTCCGTCGCCAATCCAGACCCTTCGGTAGGCGGACCCGTCTGGGTGTTCCTGCGGTTGGACACCGACGCCGGAGTCAGCGGATACGGAGAAGTCTTCACATCGGCGGTGTTCTGCCCGCCAGCGGTCCTGGCTAAAGTCATAGGCGCCGTCGTTGAGGGCTTCGTTCTTGGATCGGACCCTCGAGCGATTGAGGCTCTGTACCACCGGGTCTACAACGCCCACTACTCACACTCCGGGGACCTCACCAAGGCTGCCGTCTTTTCAGGCATCGACATAGCCCTGTGGGACATCTTGGGCAAATCACTGGGTGTTCCGGTCTATGACCTGCTGGGGGGTAAGTTCCGTGACGCGATCCGAATGTATACCTACCTGAAGCCGGCCGCAGGAGAGGAAGACGCGGGCTTCTGGGAGAACCCGGCAGCGGTTGGGTGCCGCGCGGCCGAGATGGTCGATCGCGAGGGGTTCACGGCGCTGAAACTGGACCCAGTTCCCCTTCTCACGGGCGGTGACACCTACGCCTCTCAGCCGGTGCCCATCGAGCCCACTCAGGAATTGCTGAGGAGGGCTGAGACGATAGTCGGCTCAGTCCGCGATGCGGTTGGGGATCGCGCGGACATCATGATCGGCACCCACGGGCAGTTCACCGCCGCTGGGGCCATTCGATTTGCTCGACGCTTGGAACGCTTCGATCCGCTCTGGTTCGAAGAGCCGGTTCCCCCGGAGTTGGCCACCGAGATGGCGAGAGTCGCCTCCAAGGTGTCAATCCCCATCGCGGCGGGTGAGCGGCTCAGCTCCAAGTGGGAATTCGCCCGTCTGGCGGAGGTCGGCGCCGCTGCGATCTTCAACTTCGATGTCACCCAGGTGGGTGGTCTGCTGGAGTCAAAGAAGATCGCCGCGTTGGCGGAGGCACACGGGATTCAGATCACACCCCACATTTTCGGCGGCCCGATTGCTCCCGCGGCATCTCAGCATCTCGCTGTGTCGTGCCCGAATCTCCTCATCATGGAGGGCAACGGCGACTATCGGGACCCCGCGTACATCCAGCTGCTCGATGAGCCGCTCGATTGGCGCGACGGCTACCTCTATCCGTCGGATCGTCCTGGTCTGGGCCACAACCTGAACGAGGACCTGGCTCGGGAATGGGCGGCCAGCTCCGACGCCGGATTCCAATACACCCGTCCGCCCATGCATCACTGAAAGCCGCAACCCAGGCCGTCCGGAGCACTATTCGCCAAGCGGGCGGCAACACGTCCACCACCTTACGAGAAGGAATATCTATGAAAGCCAACCGAATGTTTGCCGCCTTTGCCGGCATCGCTCTTATGGCGTCCTTGGGCGCGTGCGCCGGGGACAGCACAGACGAGGAAGCGGCAACGGAGACCGAGTCTGGGACATCTGAGCCTGGAGATGAGGGTCTGTCCAGCGGTGTCACCATCAGCTATTGGGCCACGAACCAAGGCCCCTCTGTGCCGTTCGACGAGGAGGTTCTCAACGAACAGATTGCGCGGTTTACCGAGGAGACCGGTATCGAAGTGGACTTGGAGGTCGTTCCGTGGTCTGAAATCAACGATCAGATTGTCACGGCCACCACCACCATGCGCGGTCCCGACGTGTTGAACTTCGGCAACACCAACGCCTATCGCTATGGTTCGACCGGCGCCCTCTTGCCCTTCACAGAGGAAGACCTCGCGGCTGTTGGGGGCCGTGACAAGTTCATCCCCGCGGCGTTCTCGACCACAGATCTGGATCCCATCACCTCGCTGCCTCTCTACTCGCAGGTCTACGGCCTGTTCTACAACAAGAAGCTATACGCCGATGCCGGCTTGGAGCCCCCCACCACTTGGAACGAGTACGTCGAGCAACTGGAGCAGCTGACCGACCCATCGAACAATGTCTACGGGCTGGCATATCCCGGAGCCAACAACTCGATGCTTATGCACTTCCTCTTCATCTATGGCCGCCAGCACGGCGTGTTGCCCTTTGACGACGACGCCAACGCGACCCTGAACACCGATGGGATGGCCGAGACCGCGCTGCAGCTGATCGATTTGTATCAAAAAGGAGTGGTCAGCCCAGGCTCCTACGAATCGACCGAGGGCGGCGATGCGATGAACGACTTCTTGCAGGGCAAGGTCGCTACGGTCATCCAGCAGAACGGCGCCGTGATAAACGGAATTGCCGACTCGGGCCTCTCGACCGATGATTTCGGCGTCGTCCCGCTGCCACTGATAGATCCGCTATCTGCCGGTGGTGAACCGATTCAATCCATGATCGCGGGGACCAACATCTCGGTGTTCGCGAACACCGAGCACAAGGCGGAGTCTCTAGCGTTCGTTCAGTTCATGACCGACAACGACACGTTGGCGACACTCGACGCCGCCTACGGTGTGCTCCCAGTGATCGAAGGGGCGGGCCTGGACTTCATGCCCGACGAGGAATGGGCAGCGACCTTCATCGACATACTGTCCAATCGCTCGCAGGCCCTGCCTATCATGGGCGATAACAACGCATTCCAAACCAACGCCGGGGGTGAGATCAGTCGGTTGATCGGCCAGTCCGCAACCAGCGGCTCACCGATCACCCTCGATCAGGTCAAAGAGGCCCTGAACGCCGCCCAGGACATGATGCCGAAGAAGTGAGGCTCCTCGGTCCATGATGGGGTGCGCCGCGTCGAAAGGGCGCAGCGCACCCCGCATGGTGCTTTGCCGAGCGCCACCACCCATCCGGTCGAATCCCTCATATCGACAGCTAGGAAATCCCATGAGTAGGCCCACCGTCGAAGAGCGGCCGCTGGCCCGGCGCCGGCCCGCCGCGAAACTCCCCCGAAGACGCCGCGGCGCCATCGGCCTCAGATCGACCCCGTATCTCTTTGTTGGGGCGGCGCTGGCATTCGAGCTGCTGGTACACCTGGTGCCGATGGCGTCGGGTGTGATCACTTCCCTCTTTTCTCTCAACCAGTACTACATCCGTCAGTGGTTTCACGCCCCGTTCGCAGGACTGGCCAACTACGCCACTGCCCTTGACTTCAACACCTCCGTGGGGTCCGCCCTCATACACTCCTTCGGGGTGACCCTGGCCTACGCGCTTGTGGTCGTAGCGGTTTCTTGGGGGTTGGGATTCGCCGGGGCCGTTACCCTGCAGCACAACTTCCGCGCGCGAGGAATGCTCCGGACCGTCTTCTTGGTGCCCTACGCGATGCCCGTATTTGCCGGTGTCATTGTGTGGTCGTTCATGTTCCAGCGCGAGGGCGGACTGGTCAATAAACTCCTCGTGGACACGTTTCACTTCTTCGAAGAGCAGCAATTCTGGTTGCTCGGCGATAAGGCGTTTTTCGCGGCGGCAACCGTCGCCATCTGGCGGACGTGGCCGTTCGCCTTCCTTTCGATCACGGCCGGGATGCAGTCGATTGGCGATGATGTGTACGAGGCCGCGTCAATCGATGGGGCCGGCCCGTGGGGCAAGATCCGATACATTACGTTGGGATTGTT
>JAIRXV010000283.1 GCA_031268115.1 Bifidobacteriaceae bacterium | reverse complement strand
ATCATGGGTCGAGTCGCGCCCATACGGGGCGCCCGATTGGAAAGGACCATCGCCCAATGGCACGCTCAAACGGAATCGAGGTCACCATTCGCGGTCGCGTAGTGGCCGATCCCATACTTCACTACGCCCAATCGGGCGCCGAATACACTCGCTTCAACCTTGCCACGACGCCCCGGGAGCAGGATCGTGTCACTGGCGCTTGGGGCGACGGCCAAACCGAATGGATCGAAGTCACGGTACTTGGCCGGATGTTCGCCCGAAACGTGGGGGTATCGCTCCACAAGGGTCAACCGGTCATTGTGACCGGGACTTTGAGTACATCGCCGTGGATCGACAACGAGGGCTCGGCCCGCGCCGGCCTGAAACTGCGGGCCACCGCGGTTGGCCACGATCAGAAGCTAGGGCGCAGCGACTACATCAAGACGAGGGACCCGGTGGTGGACGCCACTTCGGGAGACGCGAACTCCGCGATGGCCGATGCCGCCGCTAACCTTGCTTTCCCCCCGAACCCCTCCGGCTTCGACGCGCTTGGGCCGGCGCCTACGGACCTGGCGTCCGCGCCGTCCGCCAAATCCGAACTGGTCATGGACGAGGCAAACGAACCGGTAGGCCCGCCGAAACCGGAAGGGTGGGACAGCGCGGGCACGATCGCGGCATAGGCGGCCGATAGCCCGGCGAAGTGGCCAGCTGCATCGCGATAGAGGTTTCGGCTATTAGATCGGGTCGAAATGCGGGATTCCCACGCTCCTAGTAGCCGAAAGCTCTATCTATGTGACATGCATGGCAGTGCCACTGCCACAAGAGGGATAGGGAAAACACCTCCACCCAGACGCTATCCGCCGCGTCTCGCCGGGTCCGGGCCTCGCCCTGTCCAGCTGACGTGGACGCGGGTTCCGCTTTGTCTGGCTGACGCGGGTCGCGCCCTGCCCTCCCGGTGCTGGCATCGTCCTGCCCGGCTGACACGGGCCCCGGCCCGGCCCGGCTGACACGGGACTCGCCCTGTCCCGCTGGCGCGGGCCCAGCCCCTGTCGGGCTGGCGCGGGCCACCCCTTGCCCAGCTGGCGCAGCCGTCAACCGGCTATCCACCCGGCCCCTTGGTGCGCCCCGGCCGCCGGCGGGATCGCCCGCCGGCGAAGGGGGCGGGGCGCTGGCCGCGGAGCGATTAGGCTGTCCTGCCGTGGCGGAATACATCTACGTAATGAGAGCTGCCCGCAAGGCGCACGGCGACAAGGTCATCCTGGACAACGTTACCCTCGCGTTCTTGCCGGGAGCGAAGATAGGTGTCGTGGGACCCAACGGGGCTGGCAAGACATCGGTGTTGAGGATCATGGCCGGACTCGATGTCCCTTCGAACGGGGATGCGTCGCTGACGCCCGGCTACACGGTGGGCATCCTTGAGCAGGAGCCCCGGCTCGAAGACTCCATGACGGTGCTCGGCAATGTCGAGCAAGGAGTGGCCGCGATCAAGGGCAAGTTGGACCGATTCAACGAGATCGCCGCGGAGATGGCCGAGCCCGATGCCGATTTCGATTCGTTGCTTGCCGAGATGGGTGTGCTTCAGGAAGCCCTCGACCATGCGGGCGCTTGGGACCTGGAGTCGCGGCTCGAACAGGCGATGGACGCGTTGCGGTGCCCGCCGCCGGACACGCCGGTGGCGGTGCTGTCGGGCGGCGAACGCCGTCGGGTTGCCCTGTGCCGGTTGCTGTTGGAGCAGCCAGACCTGTTGCTGCTGGACGAGCCAACCAACCACCTCGACGCCGAATCGGTCCAGTGGTTGGAGCAGCACCTCTCGGCCTATCCCGGAGCTGTGCTGGCTGTCACCCACGATCGCTATTTTCTCGACAATGTGGCCGAATGGATTCTCGAACTCGACCGCGGACGGGCCTACGCGTACGAGGGTAATTACTCTTCTTACCTGGACAAGAAGCGTGAGCGCTTGAAGATCCAGGGAAGCAAAGATGCCAAGCTCGCCAAGCGCTTGGCGGATGAGCTGGAGTGGGTGCGCCAGAACCCTAAGGGTCGCCAGGCAAAATCCAAGGCTCGCCTACAGCGTTACGAAGAGATGGCGGCCGAGGCGGAACGGACCCGCAAGCTGGACTTCGATGAGATTCAGATCCCTCCGGGTCCTCGGTTGGGCAACGTCGTGCTCGAAGCGGCAGATTTACGCAAAGGATTCGGGGACCGTATTCTCATAGACGGTCTGTCGTTTTCTTTGCCGCGCAACGGCATCGTCGGCGTGATTGGGCCAAACGGTGTGGGTAAGACCACGCTATTCAAGACCATTGTGGGTCTGGAGGAGTTAGACGATGGCGTCCTAAAGATAGGCGAGACGGTCAAAATCTCGTACGTGGACCAGGGACGCGAAGGGATCGATGCTACCGAGTCCGTGTGGGAAGTGGTGTCCGATGGGCTTGATTACATCAACGTCGGGAAGGTCGTGATGCCCTCGCGGGCGTATGTCTCGGCGTTCGGGTTCAAGGGGCCGGACCAGCAGAAACCGGCGGGGGTGCTATCGGGTGGGGAACGCAACCGTCTCAATTTGGCCCTCACCCTCAAACAAGGCGGCAACCTACTGCTGTTGGATGAGCCCACCAACGATTTGGACGTGGAAACGCTCGGTTCGCTGGAGAATGCACTGCTGGATTTCCCTGGGTGTGCAGTTGTGGTTTCTCACGACCGTTGGTTCTTGGATCGCGTTGCCACACATATTCTTGCATACGAAGGAACCGACTCCGATCCGTCGCGATGGTATTGGTTCGAGGGCAACTACGCTTCATATGAAGAAAACAAAGTCCAACGCCTGGGCCTCGAAGCGGCCCGACCCCATCGGGTCACTTACCGCCGGTTGCGCCGCGCTTGACCTGTAGTGTCGGCGCCGTGCGTTGGCGGGAGCAGTGCTGTCGCGCGCGACGGGAGCGCCAATCCCAAGGGAAACGTTTTGCCAGGTTGCCGCCCGCGCCGGCCGCTCGGCAAACCTTCCAAGGACGCTTGCCTCGGGCCTACTCGCGAAAAAGAGGCGAAGGCGGCGCCACTCGGTGCCCCAGGGTGCCCACGCCTGGTCGAGGGGCGTAGGCACCCCGGGCCGACGAGCGTAGAATCAACCGGACCCCGCCCAAAAAACCCGCAAGGAGAACTGTCCATGAGCAAGGCGCGCGAAGTTGTTGACTTCCTCGGGGGCGACGGCAACATCGTCGACCTCGAACCCTGCATCACCCGTCTGCGTGTCCAGGTCAACGATCCGACACAGGTAGACGAGCTGGGACTCAAGGCCGCCGGCGCCCACGGCGTGGTGGTCTCTGGACGGGTTGTCCAAGTCGTCGTCGGTCCGGAGGCAGAGAAGCTGGCCGCCGATATAGCCGCAACTCGTTCCTGACTGGCGCGGCACCCGCCACCCCCGAGGCGCGGCACCGGCAGCGATCTGCCCCGGGGACGAGGCGACCGCGGTCGGTCGGGGCGACGGTGTGAACACCCCCGCCGGTCAGAGCGTTGCCGTTGGCCGGAAAGCGGCTCTGTCCAACACCTAGCCATTCGGCTCATCTGCACACGTTTCAGCAACAAAGGCAGCTAGCCTGACTTTCCCTCTTAGTGGTGCGGTGGTTGACGTTCACGCTGGTGGGATGCCGTTTTTGGGAGGGCCGGGCGTATTACCTAAGTGTCAGCGGGAAGGCTGGTGCCGGTCGGC
>JAIRXV010000271.1 GCA_031268115.1 Bifidobacteriaceae bacterium | reverse complement strand
GGCGACGGATTGCCCGATTCGTGGGAGGTCAGTTGCTATGATGCCGACTTCGACGGGGACTGCGAAGGCGGCACCGGCGACGTGATGCTGGCCGATATGGGTGCGGACCCAGGCACCCGCGACTTGTTCTTAGAAGTCGATTGGATGGAGCGACCCGGAGAGTTTATCGATCATATCTGGACCTCCGCTATCAGTCTGAGGCCAACCGCTCAAGCGCTGCGCATGGTCCAAGAGGCTTTCTGGAACTACCGGGGCAGTCCCGACCAGGAGTGCGTATCCCTCCCAGGTGGGTGCAGGATCAACCTCCACATTGATGCCGGCCCGTCGTCTGTCATGGACTTTCCGACCGGTCGTACATGGGGTGGTCTATCACGTGGCGGCTCGGTCGCATACTCCATGCGAGACGTTGTGCCCGTGGTCAATGGCGAGTCCGATTGGAGTGGCTTTCAGAGTGCGTATCTCGCCGACAGCGGCGCTTCATTCGATCCCGCACGCCGTGCGGTGTTCCGCCATGCCGTTGCCGCGGCCGTCCCGCGAGTGAACAGCGGCGGCATAGCCTGGGCGCGGGGGTCGGCCGTAAGGGACTCTAACGAGCCAGCATTCGACCTGGGCGGCCAGTACTTCGTCCTGGGGAACAACGCCTCCCGCGACGGAGTGGTCGCGCGTACGCTCATGCACGAGTTGGGCCATACGCTGGGCTTGGGACACGGCGGTGGCGATCACGTTAACCTAAAGCCCAACTACTTGAGCATAATGAGTTATTCCTTCCAGATCGATGGGCTGTGGCCGGGCGACGGGACTGACTTCTCCCGCAACAGGTTGGCCACCCTCAGTGAGAGCGCCCTCTCCGAGTCCACGGGGCTTGGGGGGAATGCGGCGACAGGCGGGCTCGGAACGATCTATCGTTGCCCGAATGGGAGTGTAAGCAGAGTACAAAATGGACTCGCTCCTGTATTGGCACCCCTTGCGATCGACTGGAACTGCGATGGCACGGTTTCTCCGACCTCCGTTTCGGTGAACCTGAACGGCGATCTTGACGATAACCAAAGCGTCATATTGGGCGACCTAGAGGGATTTGATGACTGGGCGCACCAGGTTTTCCGAGGCGGCGCCATCGGGGCCCTGGGACTGGCTGGGCCGTCTGACGCGGTCTGGCTCGCGGCCGTGGGCAGCCTGTTGGGGTTGGCGGCAGGCGGCGGGCTGTCGCTGCGGCGCCGGAGAGGCCGGTCCAATGACTAGCCGTCGATTGGCCGCTCGATCACTGCTGCTGGTGGCTGGGTCAGCCCTTGTCTTGGCGGCGGCGGGTCTGGCGGCGGCCCAGGCGAGTGCCGCGTCCGCTCCCCGCGACCCTCCCCCGACCCTTGTTCCCGACGAAGACGGGTTGACTGTGGAGAAGGCGTTGGAGCTGGATCTGGCGGGGCATCCGGGCCAGGGTCATGTGGAGGGGGTGGTTCCGTTTTCGGTTATAGCGGGGGAAGGCGATCAGGAGTTGTTTGTCCGGGTGGTGAACATGTCGTGGTCGCCTGGTTCGTGGGTGTTGGCGGCATCCGGCGAGTTGTTGGAGGCGCCTGTCGAGCTGGACGTGTCGATTGAGGGGTCGACGGCTGAAGAGTTCGCGACCCAGGTGGTCGGTTTGCCGTTGGTGGCCGATCCGCGGCCCGGTGAGTACCGGGTCGAGTTGGAGTTGCGGGGGGTGTTCGACTCGAGCACCGCGGTTGATGTGCCCGTGATCGCGTGGAGCGAGGAGGAGCGCGCGAACTTGTTGGAGGCGGCCCGGTCCGGTGAGTTGGGCGTTGAGCAGGTGGTGGCGGACCAGGTGATCAGAGTCCTCGCCCCTGAGGATGACCCCCCCGGCGGGGAGGGCACTCTCAGCCCAGGTGTTTCGGGTGGGGAGGGCACTCTCAGCCCAGGTGTTTCCGGCAGCGGCGCGGCCGCGGCCATCACAAGCGGCCCTGCCGCCTCCGCGAGCGGGGGCTCGGGATCCGCTGGGCCGCCTGGCGCGGTCTGGGTGGTTGCCGCGGGCGGCCTGCTGGCGTTGGCAGCGGGCGGCACGCTGTCACTGCGCCGCCGCAAAGGCCGGTCCCGCGAATAGTCGTGGACTGACCGCCCGGCAACACATTTGCGGTAGGCCCCTTATGGCCACAGCCCTACCCCCTCTCCCGCGGCCGTGGCGACGCACACGCGGTCCGGGTATGCTCATAGGTTCCGCGTGGTTTTGGACCGCTTGTGGGCATTTTCCCGCGTTCCGGACGCGACGGCGCCCGGAACGCGTTGCTACGGTCGCAGGATCTCAACCAGTCAGGAGGCATGACATGAGTGGACGCTTTCGCACGGGCACACGGATTTTGCTGGTGCTCGCAGGGGTCTCCCTGGGGGTGGGAGCCTTGGCGCCAGTTGCCTACGCCGATAGCCCAGAGCCGAGCGTGGACAAGATCGAGATCGAGACCATGGGTGTCACGCTCGCCGGGCCGAGCGTCCCCTTGACCGTTTCGCGCAGCCCGGACGGAACCGTCTTCACGGTCGATGACACCAAGGGGTGGGACGTAGAGAACAACCCGCTGTACTCCCTGCGGGTGACCGCCACGTTCAATGTCCCGATCGTGGGATATATCCACTCTGGCCAGGACGACTACTGGACCTCGGCCTCAAGCTGGGCGGGTGGCCAGCAACTGGCTTCGCAATACACGCAGGTCGCGCCGTATGACACGGACCCCGACTATGTGATAATCACCTTCACCTTGTACGAGTCCGTCGACTGCCTAGACACCAAAGGCAGGCCCTCTCATGTGGCGATCGCCTCGACCCGCAACGATTTCACGATTCGCCTCAAGAAGTGGGAGCGGCAATACGTTCCAAAGGTGACTGCGCCTGGATGGCTGGGGTCGAACTTCTTCTTGTCCACCTCGGGCGTTAACCGCGTGTCGTGGAGTCCGATCCCCGGCCAGGCCCACCATTGGCAGGTGCGGGCCGCGACCGGAGTGACGTTCCCGTACACCATTCAGGCCAGTACCGCGATTCACTACCAGACTCGCGTGTACCTCGACGGCACACGGATCCAGTTGCCGGGCAACGGCGACTTGTGGTCCCAGGCGCTCGTGTTCACATCAACGAAGACCTCCTACGAATTCCGCATCGACCCGCCGTCGAATGGGTCATGGAACGACAAGCAAACCGTGTACGTGCCGTCCTATTGGCACGTCAACGTCACGGGATCCGACCCGGCGGACACTCCCCCCGGTGGCGGCGGGGACGGCGGGGGTGGGGTCAGTCCCGCGCCCGGCGGCGGGGACGGCGGGGGTGGAGTCAGTCCCGCGCCCGGTCCCGCGCCCGGTGGTGGCGGGGACGGTGGCGTTGGGGCCAGTCCCGCGCCCGGCGATGCCGTCAAGGCACCGGCCAAGGCCGCGTCGAAGGTGTCGGCCAAGGTCAAGGTAGGAGCTAAGAAGGTCGTGGTGACGGTCAAAGTTGCCAACGGCGCCAAGGCGACAGGCAACATCAAGCTGGCCTTGACCAAGAAGACTGGCGGCAAGACGGTCAAGGTGAAGTGGTCAGGCAAAGCCTCCAAGACCATCAAGCTGACCGCCAATTCCAAGGGCAAGGCCACGGTCTCACTGCCCAAGGTCCCCAAGGGCACCTACACCATCACCGCCACATTCCTCGGCAACACCGATGCGGCGCGGGCCGCGGCCAAGGCGCCGTGGAAGGTGCGAAGCCCCAAGTAAACCCCACGTCCGGGGCGCCGATAGGCTTGAGGGCCGGGGCGCCGTCTCTTGCGCGCGCCTTGCGATGCATCCGTCCCATAACCGAAGGGCCCATCTGTGACTGAAGAGTTCGCCTTTACCGATCTTGACCGCCGCGCCGTAGCTGTCGCCAAGGCGCTCGCCGCCGATGCCGTGGACAAGGCCGGGTCCGGACACCCGGGGACAGCGATTTCGCTGGCCCCGGCCGCCTATGTGATGTACCAGTATGTGCTGCGGCACGATCCGGCCGATCCGGCCTGGCCCGGTAGGGATCGGTTTGTGCTGTCCGCTGGGCATTCGTCCCTAACGCAATACGTCCAGTTGTTCCTCTCGGGCTATGGGCTCAAAGTCGAGGACCTGGCGAATCTGCGCCAATGGGATTCGCTGCTACCCGGACACCCTGAGTATCGCCACACGCCAGGCGTTGAGATGACCACGGGACCGCTCGGTCAGGGCTTCGCCTCAGCCGTGGGGATGGCGATGGCGGCTCGTCGCGAGCGCGGCCTGTTCGATCCCGATGCGGCACCTGGCGCTAGCCCGTTCGACCACAGTATCTGGGTGATCGCGGGCGATGGCGACATTCAGGAGGGCGTCACCGCTGAGGCGTCTTCGCTGGCAGGCACCCAAGGTTTAGGCAACCTCGTTGTGCTGTACGACGCCAACCAGATCTCCATCGAGGGCGATACCGACATCGCTTTCACTGAGGACGTGCTGGCGCGGTATGGAGCGTACGGCTGGCATACCCAGCGGGTCGATTGGCGTCGAGGAGGACAGTACGAAGAGGACGTGGTGGCGCTCTACGAGGCGCTCCAAGCGGCCAAGGCCGAAATGTCGCGGCCGTCCATAATCCAGCTTCACACGATCATTGCGTGGCCATCGCCAACCAAGCAGAACACCGGGTCGTCGCATGGCTCTAAGCTCGGCGCGGAGGAAACCGCTGGCCTGAAGCACGCGCTCGGACTCGACCCGGCCCGGGCTTTCGATGTTCCGCCCGAGGTGCTCAATCACGCTCGCGGTGCCGCCGCTCGCGGCGCGGCGATGCACTCTGAGTGGGAAGCGGCCGTGGTCCGGTGGCGTCGGCAGTACCCCGAGCGGGCCGCACTTTGGGACCGCCTGAGGGCCGGTGAACTGCCGCTTGGTTGGGCGGACGCGTTGCCGGCGTTCCCTTCCGGCAAGGCAATCGCGTCGCGTGCGGCGTCCGGCAAGGTCCTCACGGCTTTGGCGGGAGTGCTTCCCGAACTTTGGGGAGGGTCGGCCGATTTGGCGGGCTCAAACAACACGACCATGGCCGGCGAACCGTCCTTCCTTCGCGCGCCTTCGGTGGATGGCGCCTGGCCGGGCGGTCCGTACGGGCGCACGTTGCATTTCGGCATCCGCGAGCAGGCGATGGGGGCGATCCTCAACGGCATCCGCCTTCACGGTCCCACGCGCGCCTACGGCGGCACATTCCTGGTCTTTTCGGATTACATGCGCCCGCCCGTGCGGTTGGCGGCGCTTATGCGGATCGGATCCGTCTTCGTGTGGACGCACGATTCGATCGGCGTGGGCGAGGATGGCCCGACTCACCAGCCCGTGGAGCATTTGGCGACGCTGCGGGCCATCCCTGGCTTCGATGTGGTTCGACCGTCTGACGCCAACGAGGTCTCGGCGGCCTGGAAGGCGATCGTCGAACGCCCAAACG
>JAIRXV010000233.1 GCA_031268115.1 Bifidobacteriaceae bacterium | reverse complement strand
TCGCCTTTCGGCTGTCACCCGGCGCGGTCGCTTGCCGCGCCGCGGGTCGTCGCTCACAGTCCACCCCCACCCCGAACCCCAACCCCAACCCCAACCCCAACCCCAACCCCAAGCCCCCGCATCCGTTCGCGGTCGCCCCGCGGTCGTGGTCACGTTGCATAACCGTCCCGTTGGGACCACCCGCGTGCGTCTGGCCGCAGCGGTCTTGGCCCGGATTGTCGCTCGGGCCGATGCCGTGCTCGGCGTCAGCGAGGACGTGGTCGTTTGGGCGCGGCGCAACGGCGCCCGGCGGGCCGAGTGGACGCCCGTCCCGGCTCCGGGCCAGGCGCTCCCGGCGCGAACCCGCAACCAAGTCAGGTCTGATTTGTCTGTGCCACACGGCACGGCGCTGATCTTGACGGTGGCCCGGCTCGCCCCCCAAAAGGGGCTCGACCTGGCAATCGCTGTGGCGAGCGCCGTCGGCCAGACCCACCCCGTGGCCTGGCTGATAGTGGGCGAAGGCCCCGACCGCGGCGACCTTGCCGCGCGCATCGCGGCGACCAAGGCGCCGGTCCGTCTGCTGGGACACCGCGACGATCTGCCCGATCTGTATCACGCCGCCGATTTGGCCGTCTCCACCGCCGCCTGGGAGGGTCAGCCGCTGGCCCTTCAGGAGGCCCTGCGCCATGGAGTACCCGTGGTCGCTACCGATGTGGGCGGGACCGGCGCCGTCATCGGAAGTGGGGGCAAGCTCGTGGCGAGAGACGTCGAGGCGGTCAGCGCCGCCATCGTCCATTTGCTGGACCATCCCGAGCAGCGTCGCGACCTGCGTAGACGCGCCCTGTTGCGTGGGCGGGAGCTACCGTCGCCCGCAGACATGTTGGCCCACGTCTCGGCGGTTTATGCCCGGATCGGCGTGGCCGACTGATAGCATCGAAGTCCGTGATGCAGCGAGCTAGTTTGCGACTAGGGCAAGCCCAACCGATTGTTCGGCACATCTTCGTCACGGGGGGAGTGGCCTCGTCGCTTGGCAAAGGACTGACGGCTTCCTCGCTGGGGAGGCTGCTGCGATCGCGTGGGTTGCGTGTGACCATGCAGAAGCTGGACCCTTACCTCAACGTGGATCCGGGCACTATGAACCCGTTCCAGCACGGGGAGGTTTTTGTCACGGACGATGGCGCTGAGACAGATCTCGACATCGGTCACTATGAGCGTTTTCTCGACGTGCCTTTGAGTGCACAGGCCAATGTGACAACCGGCCAAGTCTATTCGCGGGTCATCGCCAAAGAGCGACGCGGGGAATACCTGGGCGATACGGTGCAGGTCATTCCGCATATCACCGATGAGATCAAGCGGCGTATGCGGGCGCAGGCCACTGAAGACGTGGATGTGGTGATCACCGAGATCGGCGGAACCGTTGGGGACATCGAATCTCAGCCGTTCCTTGAGGCGGCCCGCCAAGTACGTCAAGACATTGGACGGGACAACTGCTTCTTCCTCCACGTGTCGCTTGTGCCTTTCATTGGGCCGAGTAAAGAATTGAAAACTAAGCCGACTCAGCATTCGGTGGCGGCACTCAGGTCCATTGGTATCCAACCGGATGCGATTGTGTGCCGGGCGGATCGGGAACTGCCAGAAGGGATCAAACGCAAGATCGCCCTCATGTGCGATGTTGAGCCAGGAGGCGTGGTGACCTGTGCGGATGCGGCCTCGATCTACGACATACCGAAGGTGTTGCACACCGGTGGCCTCGACGCCTATGTGGTTCAGCGTTTGGCGCTGCCCTTCAGGGATGTGGACTGGACGGCGTGGGGGCAGCTTCTCGATCGCGTCCACAACCCGGCGTACGAGGTCACGGTCGCGTTGGTCGGAAAGTACATCGACTTGCCGGACGCTTACCTGTCCGTCAGTGAGGCGTTGCGGGCCGGGGGGTTCGCGCACAACGCGCGGGTGCATGTGCGTTGGGTGGCGAGCGACGAATGCGAGACCAGCGCGGGAGCGCGCCGGGAATTAGGCGATGTCGACGCGATTGTCGTGCCGGGAGGGTTTGGGATTCGCGGGATCGAAGGCAAACTCGGGGCGTTGACTTACGCCCGCACCCACGAGCTGCCGGCACTTGGGCTCTGCCTCGGGCTGCAATGCATGGTGATCGAATTCGCGCGCCACGTGCTTCGGTTGGAGGCGGCGTCGAGTTCGGAGTTCGATCCGGACACTCCCGACCCCGTGGTCGCGACGATGGCGGAACAGCTCGCCATAGTCGGCGGTGAGGGCGATCTCGGGGGGACAATGCGGCTCGGGTCATACCCGGCCACGCTCGTGCCGGGCTCGCTGGCCGCCGAAGTGTACGGCGGGGTTAAGGTGACCGAACGGCATCGTCACCGGTATGAAGTTGCCAACTCTTACCGGACGCGCTTGGAGGAAGCCGGACTGGCGGTGTCTGGGACCTCGCCCGGCGGGGACCTGGTGGAGTTCGTGGAGCTGCCGCGGTCCGTGCACCCGTACTACATCGGCACCCAGGGCCATCCGGAGTTCAAGTCCAGGCCAACCAGGGCCCATCCCCTGTTTGCGGGTTTGGTTGCGGCGGCGCTGG
>JAIRXV010000194.1 GCA_031268115.1 Bifidobacteriaceae bacterium | reverse complement strand
GAAGCCGCCGGGGTCACCGTTCCGGTTGAGCTGAACCTGCAATACTCCCTGGAACACTATGGGGATTCCTCGGCCGAGGAATATGCCGCCATCAAGGCCCAGCTCGAAGAGACGGGCCTATTCGCGGTCAATCTGCAAACCACTGAGTGGGTGCAGTATTCCGCGGACCGCTCCTCCGATGCCTATCCCCTGTACCAACTGGGCTGGTTCCCCGATTTCCCCGACGCCGACAACTACCTGACGCCGTTCTTCGACACGAACAACTTCCTCAACAACCACTACGACGACAAATGCACGGTTGACCTGCTCAACGCCGAGCGCGTCGAAACGGACCCGGCCGTCCGAGCGGGCCTGATCGAAGACCTCCAAACCGAGTTGGCGAGCAAACTGTCCACGCTCCCGCTGCTCCAGGGCCGGCAAGTCGCCATCGTCCGCAATGGTGTGACCGGTGTGCAAGACACCCTCGACGCGTCCTTCCAATTCCGGTTCTCGACCTTCCAGAAGGACAGCGACCCGACTGCCACGGTGACCGCCGGCAGCACCGATGTCATCACGTCCCTGGATCCGGCGTTCGCGTACGACAACGCGTCCTACCTCGCGATGATCAACGTCTATCCGTTCGTGCTGGGCTTCCAGCAAGGCTCCGCCGAGCCGCAACCCGACCTCGCCGAATCCTGCGAATTCTCTGACGACGGCATGGACTACACCTGCACGCTCAAATCCGGATTGAAGTGGGCCAACGGCCACGACTTGACATCGAGCGACGTCAAGTTCTCCTTCGACCGTCAGGTCGACATCAACTACGTCAACGGCCCCGCGTCCTTGCTGGCCAACCTCGACTCCGTGGAGACCCCGGACGATACGACCGTGATCTTCCACCTGACATCCGCGAACGATGTGACGTTCTCTCAGGTGCTTGCCTCACCGGTGGGCCCGATTGTGGACGAAGAGGTGTTCACGGTCGATCCGCAGGCGCCCACACCCGATCAGGACATCGTGGCCGGCAACGCCTTCGCCGGCGCGTACACGGTCGCCGCGTACCGCGAAGGCGAGCTACTCGAATTCGCAACCAACCCGGACTATGCGGGTGTCCAGGGCACGCCCGTCAACGGCGGCATCACGTACAAGTTCTACGCCGACGGCAACAACATGAAGCTCGAAGTCGAGGACGGCACCATCGACATCGCGTGGCGTCAACTCACCCCGACAGACATCGAATCGCTTGAAGCGAACTCCGACGTTGAGGTGCAGTACGGCCCCGGCGGCGAGATCCGCTACATCGTGTTCAACCTGGACACTCAGCCCGGCGACACCTATGACCAGAAGCTGGCCATCCGCCAGGCCGTCGCCATGTCCATCGACCGCCAGGCCATCTCCGAGCAAGTCTTCAAGGGCACCTACACGCCCCTGTGCTCGTTCGTGCCAGACGGTCTGCCCGGCGCCAACACCGCGGTGTGCGACGCGTACAACGTGACTGCTGGCTAGGTTCTCGGCCGACACAACTGCTTTAGCCCAGCGCGCCCCCCAGCGCTCCGTCCTCGTGCGGTGCGCTGGGGGGGGGCGCGGCGAGCAGGGCGGTAGAGTTCGGCAAGGACCGGTGAGTCCTAAGCCACCCGAACCCCAGGTGGCACCTCGTCCCAACTGAATTGATGTCATGCCCAAGCCCCAAACCAGTTCCCGCGTCGCCTTGCTGCGATACTTGGCCCTCCGCCTCGTCTTGATCATTCCCACGGTCCTCATCCTGGTGACCGTGGTCTTCTTTTTCATGCGGGTCATCGGCGATCCGATCACCGCCGCCCAAGGCGGACGGCTCTCCCCCGAGGCCCTGGCCGAACGCAAGGCCGAGGCCGGCTTCGACCGGCCCGTCTGGATCCAGTACTGGGAATACCTGTCCGGGGTGTTCCGCGGCGACTTCGGGCTGGCCATGACCGACCACCGGGCGATCTCGGAGATTGTCCTGACCAACGGCGCCGGAACGCTGGAGCTGGTCTTCTACGCCATGATCGTGGCGTTCGCCGTGGGCATCCCACTTGGGCGCTTGGCGGCCCGGCACCACGACAAGGCGCCCGACGTCTCCATCCGTTTCTTCGCGGTGCTGGTCTACGCCGCGCCCGTCTTCTTCGTGGGTTTGCTACTCAAACTGCTGTTCACGGCCAAGCTGCATGTGCTGCCCGCCTCGGGCAGAGCCGAGACTGGAACCATCCTCGCCCTGTCGAAGGGCGAGGTCAACACGAACTTCCTGTTGATCGACGCCATCGCGTCCGGCAACGGCGCCTACGTGGTGGACGTCCTGCGCCACGCGATCTTGCCCGCCGTCGCGCTCGGACTGTTGACCGCTGGTGTGTTCATACGGCTCATCCGGATCAACCTCCTGGAAAACCTGCGCGCCGACTTCGTCACCGCCGCCCGCGCCCGCGGTGTGGCGGAGCGCAAAGTGGTCTCCAAACACGCCTTCCGCAACGCCCTCATCCCCGTGGTGACCGTCATGGGGATGGAGATCGCTCTCATGCTGGGAGGGGCGATCCTGACGGAGAACACGTTCGAATGGCGAGGCCTCGGCTTCGCTCTGTCCCACTACCTGTTGGCGCGCGATTTCGTGGCCGTCCAAGGGATCGTCACCGCCATCGCCGTGGTGGTAGCGGTCGCATCGTTCCTCATCGACATAGTCAACGCGCTCGTGGACCCGAGGGTGAGGTACTGACATGGCCGCCGCAATCCCGCCGACCGCGCCCATTGCCGCCCGCCCTCCCGGCCGCGGCCGGCGCATCCCGGGGCTCGCCCTCATCCGCAGCACCCACGGCCTGCAACGGGTCATGCTGATCATCGGGCTTTCGCTCATCGCCCTGTTCATCTTCGTGGCCCTCACCGCGAGCGTCCTGGCGCCCTACGACTTTGCCCAGACCCGCGCGGGGGAGGAACTGTTTCCCACGCAAGCGCCGCCATCGTCCGTGCATTGGCTTGGAACCACTGTTGCCGGGATGGACGTGCTGTCCCGAATCCTCTACGGCGCTCAAACCGCACTTCTCGTGGTCGTGTTGGCGGCCTGCCTCTCGATCTTCGTTGGGGTGCCGCTCGGCGTGGTTTCCGGCTATGTCGGCGGGATCCTCGACCGCGTTTTGGTGCTCATCACCGATGCGCTCTACGCATTCCCTTCGCTGCTGCTGGCCATCGTGGTTTCGATCATGGTCTCCTCCGGACGCTCCGACGCCTTTGGCGGGATCGTCGCCGCGGCCGTCTCGATCACGGTGATCTTTATCCCGCAGTACTTCCGTGTGGTCCGCAACGCCACGCTCGCCGCCAAAGCCGAACCGTACGTGGACGCCGCCCGCGTGGCCGGGGCAAGGCCCACGCGGATCATGTTCGGCCACATCCTGTCCAACGTGTCCCAAACGATCCCCGTCCTCGCCACGCTCAACGCCTCGGAGGCGATCTTGACGTTGGCGGGGTTGGGCTTCCTCGGGTTCGGCATCGAACCGTCCGCGGCCGCCGAATGGGGCTACGACCTCAACAAGGCGCTCGCAGACGTGTCCAACGGGATCTGGTGGACGGGTGTGTTCCCGGGGCTCGCCATCGTCCTGGTGGTCACGGGGGTAGCCCTGATTGGGGAAAGCCTCAACGATGTCCTCAACCCGCTGCTGCGTATACGCGGAGGCGCCACCACGGCCGATGAGGTCGAATTGGAGGCCGTCCTGGCAGACACGGTGGCCGATCACCGCCCAGACGCCCCCCAAGTCGATTCTGGAGGTGCACGATGACGGCCCCCGCTCCCGCACGCACCGGCCACTTGCGCGTTGAACGCCTTAGCGTCACGTTCCAGACGGACGCAGAACCGGTGCGGGCCGTGGACCGAATCTCCTTCGAGGTTGCCCCCGGGGAGATTCTGGCGATCGTCGGGGAATCCGGTTCGGGCAAGACGGTTTCTTCGCGGGCGATGATTGGGCTGCTGCCAGGGACCGCTCGGATCGAGGGCAGCGCCGCCCTGGATCAGACCGAGTTGCTGGGTTTGCGCGGCGAAGCGATGCGGCGGGTGCGGGGCGACCGGATCGCCATGATCTTCCAGGAGCCCTCCACGGCCCTGGACCCGGTGCGGACCGCGGGCTGGCAGATCTCCGAAGCGATCCGGGTTCATCGGTCGGTCTCACGCAAACAGGCGATGGCGCGAGCCGTGGAGTTGCTCGATCTGGTGGGGATTCCCGATCCGGCCGTGCGCGTCCACTCCTACCCCCACCAGCTGTCCGGTGGGCAGAAGCAGCGAGTGATGATCGCCATGGCAATCGCCAACGATCCGGAGCTGATCATCGCCGACGAGCCGACCACGGCCCTCGATGTCACCGTTCAGGCTCAGATCCTCGATTTGCTGCACGATCTACGTGAGCGGTTGGGCACAGCGATCATCCTGATCACCCACAACATGGGGGTGGTGGCGGACTTGGCGGATCGGGTGGCCGTCATGTTCCGGGGCCAACTGGTCGAGGTGGGTACCGCGGAGGAGATCTTCTACCATCCGTGCGACCCGTACACCAAGCATCTCCTCGCATCGGTCCCACACTTGGGGCGGGCGAGGCCGGCCGTCATGGACGAGGTGGCGGCCCCCGAGATCGAGCCCCGACCGGTGTTGACGGTCGAGGATCTGGACGTCAAGTTCCCCGGCAGGATCGGCTCGCCGCCCGTTCACGCCGTGGACGGGGTGTCACTTGAGTTGCGGGCCCACGAGATCCTGGCCTTGGTGGGGGAGTCGGGGTCGGGTAAGACGACACTCGGGCGTTGCGCGGTGGGCCTGATGCCGCCTACGGGTGGACGGGTCGAGGCGTTGGGGACCGATTTGGCGAAGGCATCGGCCAAACAGTTGCGGGCGCTTCGCCGGCGCATGGGCTTTGTGTTCCAGGACCCGGCGGCGTCGCTGAACCCGCGGATGAGCGTGGGCGCCTGCATCACGGAGCCGATGCGCATCCACGCCGAGGGCACCAAGGATGAGCGGGTGGACCGCGCGTTGGAGTTGCTGGACGCGGTGGAGTTGCCGCGTGATTTCGTCTCGCGCTACCCCCATGAGCTGTCGGGTGGCCAACGCCAACGGGTGTCGCTGGCCCGGGCGTTGGTCATGGGACCAGAACTCTTGGTGGCGGACGAGCCGACCAGCGCGTTGGACGTGTCTGTCCAGGCCCGAGTGCTGGAGGTGTTTGTCAG
>JAIRXV010000183.1 GCA_031268115.1 Bifidobacteriaceae bacterium | reverse complement strand
GTGGGGTGCCGCTAGGAGGCCGGTGAACAACCGGGCGACGACCGCGTCAGCTGGGGAGGGCGAAGCCCGGACCAGCTGAAACGCGGCAGCCAGCATTTAGGACGGTGGTATTTTCACCACCGTCCTAAATGCCTCTCTACGGCGTGGGCGGTTGCGCCCGTCCGGGTAGCGGTCCGCAGAAGCGAGACGACAGTAGTCAGACCGAGCGACACAACCCCACCCGCCGATCCCGAACGCCTTCCAGATGCCGCCGGCCGTCGCGACCGAGAGGCCAGGATTCGGCTACCCTTACAACAGCTGTCGGTTCCGCCGATCCGTACACACCGAAAGAACGAAGGACGCCGCATGGCCCAACCGATCATCGAGGTCGAGCACCTCGTTCGGGCTTTCGACGGAAGAAAGGCCGTAGACGATCTGTCCTTCGTTGTCCAACGCGGAGACTTGTTCGCGTTTCTGGGCCAAAATGGCGCGGGCAAGAGCACCACCATCAACATGATCATCGGTCTGTTGGCGCCCGACGGCGGCCGGATCGTCTATGCGGGATCGGAAGATTTCGCGAGTTTCAAGAACCAGATCGGGGTCGTGTTCCAGGACAACACCTTCGACAATCTGCTGACCGTGGAGGAGAACCTCGGCGTTTACGGCTCGCTGTCTTCGCCCACACGGGACGGCTTCCGGCGCCGTAGGGCCGAACTCGTGGAGCTACTCGACTTGAAAGACCTCATGAAGAAGCGCTTCGGGGTGCTGTCCGGAGGCCAGAAGCGCAAGGCCGAGATTGCGCGGGCCCTGTTTGCCTCACCAAGCATCTTGTTCCTCGACGAACCCACCACCGGACTCGACCCGCGCACGCGGGCCGAGGTCTGGGAACTCCTCCGGCGCGTCCGTCGGGATTCCAATATGACGCTTTTCCTGACAACGCATTACCTCGCCGAAGCCGCCGACGCGGATCAGGTGGTGATTATCCACGAGGGTCGACGAGTTTGCGAAGGCAGCCCGGCCGAGCTGAAAGCCCGCTACTCATCGGACAAGCTCATGGTCACGCCCCGCGACCCGGCAGGGTTCGAGCGGCAGATAGCCGGCCGTCCGTTCACGCGGGTTGGCGACACGTACGCCCTCCCGGTCGAGGGGGCCCGCGAATCGATCGACATCCTCGCCCGGACCCGTGAAAACGTGAAGTACTTCGAAGCCGTCAGGGGCAGCATGGAGGATGTGTTCCTCACCGCGGTGGGCGAACGAATAGGGCAGGACGGCTGAGATGGGAAACGTCATCGTCCTCATGAAACGCACGTCCCTGCTGTTTCTTCGAGACAAGGCGGCAGTGTTCTCCTCTTTCCTGAGCACCGGCATTCTCATAGCGCTGTATTTCTTGTTCATCGGACAGATGTACACGGCAGGTATGACACTCGAAAACGGGTTCCCCATGTCCGGTCAGGAAAAGTCTTTCCTTGTCTACGTTCAGATGATGGCTGGCGTGGTCATCTTGAATTCCGTTTCGGTCTCGGTGGGAGTGTTTTCCAACGTCGCTAAGGATTTCGAGACTAG
The DNA here is from genome assembly GCA_031268115.1 of Bifidobacteriaceae bacterium. Lineage (GTDB taxonomy): Bacteria > Actinomycetota > Actinomycetes > Actinomycetales > WQXJ01 > JAIRRT01. The sequence goes on along the minus strand of JAIRXV010000183.1, from coordinate 10,558 downwards.
AAGAACTGAAGGGTTCATGCTGACACCTGCCACGGCCGGGCAGATCCTTACTGCCTATTTCCTCAGCGGAATGACCGTGTCGTGGGTTCTGAGTGCCCTCGCGTGGGTCGTGGGTGTTGTCCTAATTGGGGCGTTGACCTCGTATTGGCTTGGCTTTGCCGCCGTGGCGATAGGACTGGGTATTGCGTTCGCCGCGGCTCTTGTGAGTGGCGCATTGATGCTGCTGCTCGCCGCGCTGGTGCGTTCCTCAACCGCCCTTGGAGTCATTAGCGGCATCCTCGGGACGTTCCTCGGGTTTCTGTGCGGGATCTACATGCCCTACTTCATGCTCGGCAACGGGATCGAGGGCGTGGGCTCGGTGCTTCCGTTTACGCATCTGACGGTGTGGTTCAAGCAGGTGGTGCTCGGGGATGCGGCCAAACAGCTCGGCATTTCAGGCGCCCAACAAATGTCGGTGCTCGAAGAGAGTTTCTCGGCCGAGAACGTTGGGCTGCTCGGGTTGGATCTTCCGCTACCCGTCATGCTGGGGCTCAGCGGTCTGTTCGCGGTCGGATGCGCGGTGGCGGCCCTCGCGGTGTTGCGTCGACGCGTGCGGGCATGAGGTTATGTGCCTCGGGGACACTAAGGTCGCCAGGCGGAGACAAAGGATGCGCCGCGCCCTACAAGGGTTTCACGACGTGCGTCCGCGCATCCGCGACGTCCGATGGTCGTTCGGCGCGGCGCTATGCGGGGGAGTCAGGCGTCATCGTCGATCTGGTTGTCGCCGATGACGTGGACCGCGGCCTCCTCGGCGCCCGCCGCGCCGCCATCGACGCCTACATCGAAGCCGAACAGGTCCCTGTCGGCCTCGGTCGTGGTCTCCACGAGGCGGCCAGCGCGGGAATCGTCCCACTCCTCGGGATCCGACTCCCAAACCTCGGGCAGCTCACGGTCCAGGCGCGAATCGAGGGATTCGTCCTCGTCGTCGCCGTCCAGAAGCAGCCGCGCATCGAACGGCACCTCATCTGGCGGCGAGTAGCCCGTGTCAAGCGGGTCGGCGCCGCCAGCGGTCAGCAGGTCGTCTTCGTTGTCCTGGAAGATGTCGTAGGGCGGGTTGTCGGGACGGTCAGGGGTATTTGCCATGGGAACCATGACGCCGCGCTTTTGGCGCAAAGTCAAGTCTGCCCCGCGGAAAAGCCGCAGCACGGTCTTGTTGCCCACCCCACCTGACCCGGCTGCCGGCCAGCATCCGCCGACTTCCCGCGCTCCCGCAGGTTACCCTGGCCCAGATGCCAAGCCGCCCCAATCCCGCCCCAAGCAGCCCTAACCGCAGCGTCAGTCTTGATTCCGCCACGTCCGGGCCGGCATCGGACGGCGCCGCGGCGTTGCGTTTGGACTGCCTGCGCCGGGCCCTCGTCCAAGGGGGGCGCTTCGCTCAGGTCGATGTCGTGGATGAGGTCGGTTCGACCAACGCCGCGCTTCTGGCGGCCGTCCGCGACTCTTCGCCGCCGCACCTGTCTGCCTTGTTGGCCGAGCACCAGACGGCAGGCCGGGGACGCCTCGACCGTGCTTGGGAGGCCGCTCCGCGCACGTCGGTGCTCGCGTCGGTTCTGCTGCGTCCACCCCCGGATCCGCCGCTCGCGCTTTCGTTGCTTGCGCTCGTCGCGGGCCTGGCCGCCTGCCGGGCCCTGGCCGCCTTTGTGCCGAGCGTGCCGCGAGTGGTGTGGCCCAACGATGTGGTCGTTGCCGCTCCCCCGGCTGGCCTCGCGCCCGCCCTCCACGACCCGCCAGGTTGGGGACGATGGCGTAAGATCGCGGGCATTTTGGTTCAGGCGGCCCCGCACACTGGCGCCGAAAAAGGCGGTGGGCGGGCCGCCATCGTCCTTGGTGTGGGGGTCAATGTGACGCAAACGCCCCGCGCGCTTCCCGTTCCGTGGGCCACTTCCGTGCGTGCTGCGAGTGGGCAATGCCCGGACCGCACGCTTGTGGCCGCTGCGCTGCTCACCGCTGTGGCCAGCCATTATGAGGCTTGGGGGCGGGGTGAGCCGCACCTTAGGCCCATGGTGGAAGCGAGATGTCTGTCGGTGGGCCAGGATGTGGCGGTCGAGCAGCCGGGTGGCGCCTCGTTGACTGGCAGGGGTATTTGCTTGGACGATGACGGCGCTCTGGTTCTGGCCACACCCGCCGGCCGGCGTGCGGTCGTGGCCGGGGATGCGCGCGCCCTGCGGAAAATTCTTGACTGAGGCACGGTCCAAACACCGGGGGCGGGCCTAGGCTGGGCGCATGGCGGATATCACCCCGCCGCCCGCGTATCCAGCCACTCCCTTTGTTGCCGAAGCCCGGGCGCGTGGCGTTGTCGGAGCGGCCCCCACCTTGTCGGTGCGCGATCTGCTCGCGCAAACTGGAGTCGACTATTCGCGTATCGAACAGATGTGTGCCGCGTTGGCGGTGCCCGTGCCCAATTGGGATGAGCGGGCCTTCACAAATAAAGATCTTGAGGCTCTCGAATGGGTGACCGAGCTTGTGGACGATGGCGTCCTGGACGCCGAGACGGAGGCCGCCCTCTTGCGTGGTATTTCCCATTCGGTCGAGCGCCTGGTGTGGTGGCAGTTCCAGGTGTTGGCCGACGATGCCGTCCGCCGTTTAGGGTTGGACGATGTGGAGGCCAGGATTTCCGTGCTGGACCACATTGCCGATTTGGCGGACGTTCTTGAGGCTCAGATGGTCTACGTGTGGCGGCGGCATCTGGGGGCGACAATCAGGTGGATCGGCCGGCGCTTGGGGGAGGTGCCGGAGGGCGATAGTCGTTCGGGTGCGCTGCCGTTGATGCGTAGTGTCGGGTTTGTCGATCTGGTCGGATACACCGAGACGTCGGGACATTTGGATGCTGAGGGATTGGCGGCGCTGGTTCAGGGGTTCGTGGCGACCGCGGCGGATACCGTCGCTAAGTGGGGTGGGAGGGTTGTGAAATCCCTTGGAGATGCCGTGATGTTCTCGGCGGGCGATCCCTCATCTGGCGCGATGATCGCGCTCGATCTGGCCGAGACCATTGGGAGCAACGCTTTGACTCCGCCTGCGCGGGTGGCGATGGTTTGGGGTTCAGTGTTGGACCGGTTTGGGGATGTCTTTGGCCCAACGGTCAACCTCGCTTCGCGCTTGGTGGCAATGGCGGACGCTGGCCAGGTGGTGGTGGACGAGGTTACCGCGGCGGTGCTGGCTTCTGATTCTCGAGTGGCGACCATTCCTCTTAGCCCGTCGTTAGCGGCCGGAATCGGGCAGGTCACGCCCTACCGTTTGGTCAAGGTGTCCGAGCCGAACTCACGGTGGTGAATCGGCTGCGGGGAACTTGGGCTTGAGCCTGTCCGTCCGGGGCGCGGCGGCGCGGCCTTTCGCGAGGTCGGGGGTGCGTTCCCCGGGGATCGCGGTCTTCGGAAGGATGACCGGGGTTTTCCACAAGCTCCGTTATCCACAGGCCGACGGGTCTTGACGAGCGCCCCTCGGAGCTGGCGAGCTAGCGTCCTTCACTGGTGCCGGGTGCTGGACCCGGCGGCGCGGCCAGGAAGGGGGCTTCATGAGGCAGCGAGGGCCGCGCGCGGTCGCTACCGTCCGGGCCGACGGTACGGGCGAAGTCTCGATCGGTCGGCGGACCATCCCCCTCAAAGGCGCCGATGTTGCCGAGGCCGGAGCCATTGTGGTTGAGCTGCTAGCCGCTCGGGCGGCCCAAAGGGGCCGGCCGATCCGAATGATGGCGCGGTCTCCGGCGGGGTGCCGCCTCGTGGTTGTCCACCCCGACGGCAGTTTGGGCGATGACAGCTCGTTGACTCACCGTCCGGGCCCGTTCCGCCTGGCCGTGGCGACCGCGGTTGTCGCTGCTGTCGCGATCGGCGGGTGGGTGTTTGTCCGCGTGGCGGCCTCGGCGCGGACTGGCCCGGAGTCGGTGCCTTCGGTGTCGCTCAGCGCTGGCCAGAGTCTCCCGGCGGGTGCGGCCAGTGCCTCGCAGGGGGTCCCTTCTGGCTCGCCCGGGACGCCTGGGCGGTCTGGCGAGAGGGACGATGCCGAACGGGGTCAGTCTTCCCAGTCGAGTTCTCCTTCACCGAACGGCTCCGCACGGACCGGGTTGGGGAACAGCCCGCTGACGCCAACGGCCGGCCCAGACCCTGGCGGTGCGGATCCGGCCCTTTCGCCCGACGCCGCCGCGCCCGCCCCTAAGTCCGGTCCCCCGCCCGATGGTGTCGGGGATCCTCCAGGGGATCCGGGCTCGCCATCCGACGGGCCTGAACCCGATCCGGCTTCGCCGCCAGCTGGGACCGACATGGAGACACGGCCCAAGGCCGATCCTCCTACGGGTACAACACCTCGGGTGCGAGGTAGCGGGAAGCCTCGTCCTCCTGCTGCCAGATCGTCTTCCGAGGGGTTCATGTTATGGCAGGACGAGTGACGCACTCTCCGGCAAGTCCCCCCAACCACGAAAGGACAATTCAGTGAGATTAGTACGACGCAACCGCTCTACCGCTTCGCGTGGTGTTGCCACCTTGGCCGCGGTAGCTCTGGCCGGCGCGGGTTTTACCGTCGCCAGCGCCAGTCCCGCCCAGGCCGCACAAGCTGTGCCCTATTCGAACGAGACCTTCCAAGAAACCTGGCACAACACGGCAGGTACCATGTTTGCCTTCATTGTCGGCCCCCTGCATAAGACAGGCAGCACATGGTTCTCGTTTTCGGGCGAAAAGGTGACCTTCGACTTCTTGTGGGCCACGTTGGGCGAAGGCCTGAGCGGTTATGTCGAATGCGTGCCTGGCACCGGCGCAACGGTGATCCAGCAGGTGGGTCCGTATGCGAAGGCCGGAAGCAAAGTCTCGTTGACTCTCACGGCGCCGGATAATGCGGTGGCGACAGCGAAATGCTTGGGCCGTTCCAGTCGCCCAGAGTACGATGACCGCCACTTCTGGTGGACGATTACTCCGAAATCGACCACTCCGTCCATTTCCTCCGCCCTGACCGGTTCGGGAACCCACAAGGCGGGAACCGAGATCGCCGGAAAGTTTGCGTATTCACATAAGACGTTCATGCCGTGGCAAACACCTTCGGTCGATTGGAAAGTGACGCCGGAGGATTCGCGAAATACCTTCACGGTTGAAGATTCCGTCAACTATAAGTTTGTCCCGAAAGTGCCGGGTAGCTATACCATCGCCGCGACGGTAAACGGCGGAGCCGATAACCCTGGGACCATTCGCACTACGGCGGCACTGGTGGTTACCCCGGCAGATGTCGAAAAGATCTCTATCACCCCCAGCGTCTTAGCGCCTCGTCGCGGCACGGCGGTGACTTTCGATGCCGAAGTCACCGATCCAGTGGGGAATGTCCTCACATCGAGTTCGAGCGACCTCTTCTTCGCTTCATCCGATGCTTCCGATGCGACGATCCCAGGCGGCATCAAATTCGGTTCGAAGGCCGGCCCTCGTACCGTGACCGCCACCTACCTTGGTGTGAGCACCACGCTCGACATGACCGTCCCCGGTGAGCCGGTGGTAAGCGCGCCTGGGACACTCTCGTTGACGGCGGGTGAGCCATTGACCGAAGACGTCGCGGTGGACGCCTATCCAGAGGCGGTTACCCACTCGTGCATGCTGCCGGCCGGCATCGACCGGGTGACCTGGAAAGGAAACGCGGCGACAGTCACCGCCACCAAGGTCGGCACCGCGAAAGCGACGTGTGTTTCTTCGAATGCCACCGGAAGCAGTCAACCGTGGAGCATTTCCGTACGGACGGCCAGCGGACCGGCCGCAAAGCTGTCGATCGATCAATCGGGCACCACCCATCAAGATGGCCAAGCGGTGGCATTGACTTGGAAATATCAGGACGATTTCGGGAATCCCGCCGATGGTTCAGGGGCGGCGGTCGCCGCCATATCGAGCACCGTGCCGACTGATCGAATCAACTTGTCGGGCCGTACCGTGACGCTCAGCGGCGCCGGGACCAGGACCATTACCGTCGCCGCCGCCCACCAACCCACGGGCCGGGCGATTACGGGCAGGGCGGCGCTGACAGCAACCGCCGTCGCCGCGCCGCCTGCGGGGACGCAGAATATCGGGGGCGAACAGGCCCGCGGCCCGGCCACGGGAGCGGAGGTGGCGGGTGTCTCGGTTCCCGTGTCGGAGCTGACCGCAGCGCAGGCCGCGCAATTGGCGCCCGTTGCCGGAAGCGGCGGTGTCCCGGGCACGACGGTTGCCGTGCCGGCGAGTGCGACCGGTGGTTGGACCGATGTCGCTTACCAGTGGTTCCGCAATGGCGAAAGCATCAAGGGCGCAACCAGCGCCCACTACACGGTCAAAGCCGCCGATGCCGGCCGTCGCCTGACCGTCAGGATCACTCGCCGCGGAGGTGGGATCGCTGAGACTTTCACGTTGCACGAGATCTCGGTGCCGAAGCTCGCCTCGAAAGTCAAACTCGCCCCAAGGATGCGCAACGGCGCCCCGGCGGTCGAAATCGAAGTGTCAGTCGCGAAACTCACCCAACCAACCGGCAAGATCGTGATTCGAGCGGCCGGTCAACGCAAAGCGGTGCGGTTGACGGCTAAGCACAAGGGCAAAATCCTGGTTCCGCTTGCGAATCTGCCTCGCGGTAAGACAGTGCTTGTGACCGTTTCCTACAAAGGCACGTCCCAGATCCAGCACAAGACGCTCCGCGCTAAGGGTCAATGGCGCTAAGACAGCGGTGAAAGTACCACGTCCCAGAGGTGGGGCGCCGCGTCTCGCCTGGTCCGGGCTTCGCCCGCCCCAGGCGAAACGCTCGCCGGGCCGGTTGTTGACCGCCCCGGAGAGGGCCGGCGGGCGAGTTCGCTCCCCGCTGTAGGCCTTGGCGGAAAGGCCTACAGCGGGGTCACTCCCAGTGGTTTGCCAACGAGCGAATGGGCCCTGGTCTGGAGTTTCTCGGCAATCTCAACGAGCGCCTTTGCTGAAGGAGAATCCGGTGCGGCCACAACTGCGGGCCGCCCGGTATCTCCCCCTTCGCGCAATGCGATGTCGATCGGCACCTGGCCGAGGAACGGCACCGGCAGGCCCAGCGCCGCGGACAGGTTCCCGGCCACAGATGCCCCACCACCGGAGCCGAACAGCTCCAACTTCGACCCGTCCTGCTGCACCAACCAGGACATGTTCTCGATCACCCCAGCGATGGTTTGGTGGGTTTGCAGCGCCATTGCCCCAGCGCGCTGCGCTACCTCTGCGGCCGCGACCTGCGGGGTCGTCACGACGATCAACTCGGCCGCGGGGAGCATTTGTGCCACTGACAACGGCACATCGCCGGTTCCGGGCGGCAGATCGAGCAGCAGGACATCGAGATCGCCCCAAAAAACGTCGGTCAAGAACTGTTGCAGGACGCGGTGGAGCATCGGGCCCCGCCACACCACCGGCCGCCCCGGCGGCACCAGCATTCCCATCGAGATCACTTTGACGCCGCTGACGGTGGCCGGCAGGATCATGTTGTCCACCTGGGTGGGTTCGCCATCGGCGCCCATCATGCGCGGAATCGAGAACCCGTACACATCCGCGTCGATGACGCCCACACTGAGCCCTCGCCCAGCCAAAGCCAAAGCGAGGTTCGCGGTGATCGAGGACTTACCCACCCCGCCTTTGCCGGAGGCCACGGCGTAGATGCGCGTCCGGGAACCCGGCCGGGCAAACGGGATCTCTGGCGCTTCGCCGCCACCGCGCAGCTTGGCGGTCAGCGCTTCGCGTTCGGCGGTTGTCATCGGCCGGGTGGTCACATCGACCGATGTCACGCCGTCGATGCCGGCCAACGCCTCGCGTGCCCCACGCACCAACTCATCCCGCAGGGGGCACGCCGCTACGGTGAGTTTGATCTCAGCCCGGACCGCGCCGCCATCGTCGATGTCGAGGGTGCCCACCATGTCTAGATCGGTGATGGGACGGCGGATTTCAGGGTCGATAACCCGGGTCAGGGCATCGTAGAGCGTCTCACGCGAAGGCAATGGCATGGCCCCTATCGTAAGGCGCGCCCCATGGTGGCGGCGGCGGAGCCGGCCCATACGCCTACGATGCCGGGCGATCAAGCGGCCGGCCACTGCGTCAACTGGATCGGCGCAGACCGCGCTGACCAGTTGAAACGCAACAGCTAGCATTCATTGTCAGCGGGCTAATCCTCAGAGTCGGTGTTGCGCAACTCCTCAAGCAAATCGCGCAGTTCGGAGCGGACGAAATCTCGTGTGGCGACATCGGCCATCGCCAAGCGCAAGGCCGCGACCTCGCGGGCCAAGTATTCGGTGTCCGCTAAGTTGCGCTCCGCGGTGACGCGGTCCTGTTCGAAAGCAACGCGGTCCCGATTGTCCTGCCGGTTCTGGGCAAGCAGAATCAGGGGGGCGGCGTATGAAGCCTGCAAGGAAAGCATCAACGTGAGGGCCGTGAACCCGTTGGCGGCCGAATCGAAACGCCACGTCGAGGGTGCGAGCGTGTTCCACGCCAACCAAACCAGACAGAAAGCCGTCATATAGATGAGGAAACGCGGGGTCCCCATGAACCGGGCGATGCCCTCGGCCACCGCCCCAAACACGTCCGGCCGAGGCCGCCGGAAACCCCAAACGCGGCGACGCGACTCCTTCGGTTGGTCCAGGCGCTCAGCCATCGCCGCCTCCCATCGATAGGTCCGTGATGTCGTCGTCCCCGGTGCGCCAATCGTCGGGCAACAGGTGATCGAGCACATCGTCCGCGCTGACGGCCCCGAGGAGCCGACGTTCCGTATCCACCACCGGTAGCGCGGTCAAGTTGTATGTCGCGAGCAGGCGGGTGACCTTGCCCAGCGGATCCGCCGGTTCGAGGAAGGGGGTGTCCTGGTCGATTATGTCCCCGATGGCGCGATGCGGCGGCTCCCGCAACAACCGTTGGAAGTGGGCCACGCCCAGAAACCGGCCCGTTGGGGTTTCGGTGGGTGGACGGGTCACGAACGCCATCGACGCAAGCGCGGGGTTGATCTCCTGGCGCCTGATCGCGGCGAGCGCGTTGGCGATGGGCGCCTCGGGACCCAGAATCACGGGCTCGGTGGTCATCAGTCCGCCGGCGCTTTCTTCGCCGTAGGCGAGGAGCCGGCGCACGTCACGGGCGTCCTCGGGTTCCATCCGCTCCAACAGCGCGGCGGCCTGGGTGGGTGGGAGCTCCTGGATGAGGTCGGCGGCGTCGTCGGGGTCCATGGCCTCCAGCACGTCCGCGGCACGCGCCAGCGGTAAGGCGGAAAGGACCTCGATGCGGATCGCCTCCCCGAGCTCTTGGACGATGTCGGCCAGCCGCTCGTCGTCCAAAGCCGTCGCAACGGCCAGACGCCGGGTCGCAGACATCTCCTGCAAGCGGTCCGCAACGTCCGCCGGCTTGAGCCCGTCCAGTGAGGCGACGAGGGAACCCACACCTTGGGAACCGTCATCGCCCGCGAGGTCGGTCACGTCCCCCACATCCACAAGGGCCGTCTCGCCGCGCCGGCGCAACTGAAGTGGGCGGGGGGCCGGAGCGCCGAACCGAACGAACAACTGGGTGATTTCCCAATCGCCCCTGCGGGTCGATTCGATTGCCACATCTTCGATGGTGACCGCATCGCCATCGCGCAGGTTGACGAGCCGATCCACCAATTCCCCCAGCACCGTGGTTTCACCGGGCCTTTGAGAGAACCGGCGCATATTGACCAGACCCGTGGTCAGCACTTGACCAACGTCGATGCTGGTCACACGAGTAAACGGGAGGAATACGCGGCGTTTGCCGGGAACCTCGACCACCAGACCGACCGCGCGCGGCCGTCCCTTGGGCGCGATGAGCGCCACAACATCGCGAACTCGACCCACCTGGTCCCCGATGGGATCGAAAACCTGCGTGCCGGCCAGCCGTGCCACAAAGACGCGCGTTGAAGTCTTAGTCATCGCCCCTACCCTAATTTCTCGGCCCAGCAACGCGCCATCCATGCTTCGATTTCGTCCGCCCGGCGAGGCAGCGCGGCCGAGAGATTCTCGTTTCCATTTGCCGTGATCAACACGTCGTCTTCGCAGCGCGCGCCGATCCCACGGTATTGCGGAGGGACCGTCAGATCCTCCGTCTTGAAATAGAGCCCCGGTTCGATGGTGAACACCATCCCGGGTTCGAGAATCCCGTCCAAGTACAGTTCGGCCCGCGCCCGCGCGCAATCGTGAACATCGATGCCCAGGTGGTGTGACGTGCCGTGGACCATCCAGCGTCGATGCTGTTGCCCGGCCGGGGAGAGCGATTCGGAGGCGCCCACGGGAAGCAAACCCCAATCGTCGAGATGCTTAGCGATGACGCGCATCGCGGCGTCATGCACATCGCGGAACCGAGCGCCGGGTACGGCGGCGGCAAAACCGGCATCGGCGGCGTCTACTACCGCCTCCCAGACGCGGCGTTGAACCGGCGAGTAATGCCCATCTACGGGGATGGTGCGGGTTATATCGGCGGTGTAGAGGGAATCGACCTCGACGCCCGCGTCGAGCAGGAGCAGGTCGCCCGGACGAACCGGACCGGTGTTGGCGGTCCAGTGCAGCGTGGTCGCGTGGGGCCCGGCCGCTGCGATTGTG
>JAIRXV010000177.1 GCA_031268115.1 Bifidobacteriaceae bacterium | reverse complement strand
CACCGCTACTCGCCGCCACCAAGTTGGTCAAGAACTATCGAGCCGAACAGGCGACACCCGCTCCGGCGCTGCGCGGAGTTTCGCTCGCGGTCCAAGCTGGAGACTACATCGCGATTATGGGGCCGTCCGGGTGCGGTAAATCGACTCTGCTGAACTGTCTCAGCGGCCTCGACTCTCCCACCTCGGGGACTGTCGTGTTCGATGGCCAAGAGTTGACCGGATTGCCGGAAAGCAAGCTCGCGGCGATGCGGTTGCACCGCATCGGATTCGTGTTTCAACACCCCACTTTCCTGCCCACCCTAAGCGTCCTGGACAACATCGTGCTGCCAGGATTTCTGGCTGGCGCGCCTCGCGCCGAAGTCGCCGCTCGCGCGCGGGGTCTGGCCGAGGCAACCGGTATCGCAGACCTTGCCGACCGGAACATCTCACAGGTCTCCGGCGGCCAGCTTCAGCGTGCCGCCATCTGCCGCGCCCTTGTCAACACCCCAAAGATCGTCTTCGGCGACGAGCCCACTGGCGCGCTCAACCGAACCGCGGCCGGTGAGGTTCTAGACCTTCTATCCGACACGAACCGCGACGGCGCCACCATCGTGCTCGTCACCCATGACGTGCGCGTGGCCGCTCACTCGAGTCGTGTGTTGGCGATGGTGGACGGAATGATCGTCTCCGAACAGGAGTTCGGGCCTCTTGGCGGCCCGGCCAACCTTGCGGAACGGGAGGAGCAACTGAGCCTCAGACTGTTGGAGGTCGGTGCGTGATTCGCTCTCCTGGCGCCGACCCATCATTGCCGCACGCGCCCGATGGCGGTACCGCGCGTGCGAGGTCGGAGTCGTTCCGATGGTTTTCGGTGTTGTGGACCGGACAGTTTGTCTCCAGCGTCGGATCGGGTCTCACGGCGTTCGGGCTCGCCGCTTACCTGTTCGAGCGCACTGGTGCCGCTACCAGTGTGACGCTGGTGACCCTTTGCGCATTCCTTCCCCCGGTCCTCCTCGCCCCGGTCGCGGGAATGCTCGCGGACCGGTTCGACCGCCGACTGATGATGATCGCAGGGGACGGGCTATCTGTGTTCGGCCTGGTGTTTATCCTTGCCGCCGCATTCGGCGGCAAGGTCCTGCCGTGGCAGATTTACGCTGGCGTCCTGTTTTCCGCGCTGTTCACGAGCCTGCTCGACCCCGCCTACCGAGCGACCATCACCGACCTGGTGCATGAGGGGCAGTACGACCGAGCCTCCGGCATGGTGCAGCTCGCCAGTTCCGCGAAATACCTCGTCTCACCTGTTGTAGCCGGATTCCTCTACCCGTGGTGTGGCATTGAGGGCATTCTCGCGATCGATATCGCGACCTTCGCCGTCACTGTCGGTACCACCCTCGCAGTGCGCGGACACCTCGCAAGCTCCGCGCAAGCGCCCAAACTGGATTCCGAAAGCGCTGCCTGCGCCGGATGGGCGAGGCAGTTCGCACACGGCTGGCGGACGCTGACCTCCCACTCGGGTGTGATGGCACTCGTTGTCATCATGGCGGTGGCCACATTCTGTGTCGGGTTCCTCGAAACCCTCTTCCCGCCGATGGTGCTCTCCTTCTCCACCCCGCGGACCCTCGGCGTCATCGAAACCGTTGCCGCCACAGGCATGCTCGCCGGTGCGACAGTCTTGTCCAGCATCAAAGTCACTGCCCGCTACGCCCGCGAACTGTTGATCGCCCTGGGGGTCGCGGGCCTGTGCATCATCGGCATCGGATTCACCTCCAGCGCCGTCGTTATCGCCGCCTTCGGGTTTTGCTTCTTCGCTGCCTTGCCGTTCGTCAACACCCCCGCCGAAGTGCTGATCCGCTCATCCATTCCCAACCAAGCCCAAGGTCGCGTCTGGGGGCTTGTCGCCCTCCTAACCAACACCGGCTACGTGATCGCTTACACCGCCGCGGGCCCCCTTGCCGACCACTTGTTCACCCCCTCGCTGATGCCGGACGGTCTGCTCGCAGGAATCCTCGGGCCGGTGTTCGGCACGGGGCCAGGCCGCGGAATCGGCGTCATGATCGCCCTCGTTGGCCTACTCCTCGCCGCCGCGGCTGTCGCGCTGACCCGCTCCAAACCCCTCGCGTCATTGGCGGTGCCAGAACCCGCGAAGGAAGGCTAGCGACACGGGGGACATGCCAGGGACGCAATCGGCCCAGACAGGTTCGCTGCCTGCGTCAGGGTGTGAACGTCATCGGACCGGTGGGCCCGGCCGGACTTGAACCGACGACTCCCACGGTGTAAGCGTGGTGCTCTAGCCAACTGAGCTACGGGCCCGTAGAGCGAAAGCCTAGCTAGTGACGGGCGCGTTGGCGATCTGGCGCGACCGAAAGGTGGACCGTCTTCGCTCACCTTGTGAGATGAGGGTAGCCTTCGGCAGTGCAGATGATGTCTGTGTGCGCGGCGCCGTCCGTCGCGCCCAGCGAGCATCGGCCAGTCCCCTTCCTCGACAACACGGGAGCGATCCATGAGAGTACGCAGTTTGTCTATTGCTTTCGCACTGGTCAGTGCCTTGGGGCTCACCCTGGGCGGGTGCAGCAACGGCGACGGATCAGGCACTGATGACGCTGGGTCTCAGGCCACGGGCGATCAGACGCCGGGAACCACTGAGGGCCCGGCCAGCAGCGATGATTCAGCGGACGAGCAAGACCCGTCCGAATCGCTAGGGCCTTTCCACATCGGCATCACTCAGATTGTTGACCATCCGTCGCTCAATCTGATCAGAGAAGGTTTCAAGGACGCGCTGGTTCAGGCGGGGGTCGAAGCGACTTATGACGAACAGAACGCCCAGAACGACCAATCCAACGCCGCAACCATCGCCGGTTCGTTCGCGGCCGACGCTTCCATCGATCTGATCGTCGCCATCGCCACCCCAACCGCACAGGCCGTTGTTCAGCAGATCGCGGACCGCCCTGTCCTGTTCGCCGGCGTGACGGATCCTGTCGACGCGGGCCTGGTGCCGTCGTTTGAGCCGTCGGGTACCAACGTAACCGGCACCTCTGACCTCAATCCGAACGCCAACCCAGTCGGTCTGATCCAGGAGATCGTGCCTGATGTCAAGACTGTCGGCGTGCTGTATTCCTCCGCTGAGGCCAACTCCGAGGTTCAGGTCGAGGCTTACCGAGCGGAGGCCGAGCCCCTTGGAATCGAGATTGAGGCACAGGCCATAACGAACACCTCAGAGGTCGCAACCGGGGCGCAAGCCCTCGAAGGCGTCGATGCCATCCTCATTCCAACCGACAACACGGTCGTGGCCGCGCTCGAGGCCGTCATTCAGTTCGCTGAGCAAGCCAAGATCCCGCTGTTCTCCGCCGATGCCGAATCGGTGGACCGCGGCACCGTCGCCACACGCGGTATCAGCTACTACGACGTCGGTTTGCGAACCGGCGAGATGGCCGTGCAGATCCTGCGGGACGGTGTGGACGTGGGCAGCATCCCGACCCTGGTGGTTGAGGACACAGAACTCAAGGTGAACCCCGCAGCGGCCGACAGAATGGGCATCTCGGTGCCGGAAGCGATTCTCGCGGATGCCATTGTCGTGGAGGAAGCCGCCGCCGAATAGCGCGACCAGCCGGATACCCGAAGAAGCGAAGGAGCCCCCAGCGTGGTCAACACCCTGGAACTAGGTATGCTCTACGCCTTGTTGGCGCTAGGAGTGTTTCTGACCTACCGCATCCTCAACTTCGCGGACCTAACCGTTGACGGGTCGTTCACCACTGGCGCGGGCACCGCTGCGCTGCTGATCACCAACGGCTATCACCCGCTGCTCGGCACTGTTGCTGGCTTCGTGGCCGGGTCGCTAGGTGGATTGATCACCGGCTTGCTGCACACGAAACTCCGGATCGACCCACTGCTTGCCAGCATCCTCACAATGATCGGCCTGTGGTCTATCAATCTGAGAATTATGGGCAAAGCGAACCTCACGCTGCTTAACATCGCAACGGTGTTCACACCCCTGAAGGAGCGGGGGCTGATGCCTGGAGTGTGGTCTGTGGTAGTGCTAAGCGCATTGGCTCTGGTGGCTAAACTCTTGATCGACTGGTTCTTGGCCACCGATTTTGGTCTCGCGGTGCAGTCCACGGGAGACAATCCGACGATGGCGGCCTCCCTGGGCATCAGTACCGACGTAACGAAGATCGTCACACTGATGCTGGCGAATGGGATGGTCGGGCTTTCAGGGGCGTTGATTGCGCAGCATCAGGGTTTCGCCGATATTTCTATGGGAGTTGGGCTGATTCTTGTGGGTCTGGCGTCCGTCATCGTCGGCAACGCCATATTGGGGACGCGTTTCATGTTCCTCGCCTCTCTCGGCGTGATTGTGGGATCGGTGGTTTACCGGCTGGTGATCTTCTTCGCGCTTCGCTGGCACGTGCTCAGCCCGCAGGACATGAAGCTGATCTCGGCAACTCTCGTAGTGATTGCGCTGGTTGTGTCCCAATCGAAGGCAATCCGAGGGTTCTTCGCGCGGATTTCGCCGTGGCGCCAGGCCGATGCCGTACCCGAACCGTTGCTGGCGGTTCCAGGCACGGGGAAGGAGGAGGCGTGATGCTGAAGCTGAACGGTGTTTCGAAGACGTTTTTCGCGGGCACCCCGAATGAGCGCAGGGCGTTGCGGAACGTCGATCTTCACCTGGCAGCAGGCGATTTCGCTACCGTTATCGGTTCCAACGGAGCGGGCAAATCGACCCTGCTGAACGTGATCGCGGGGTCTATTCCGATCGATTCGGGGTCCATTGAGATCGATGGCCACAACGTCGGGCGCGTGCCGGACTTTAGGCGCGCCAGCATGATTGGGCGGGTGTTTCAGGATCCCGCAGCGGGTACCGCACCGCACCTCACAATTGAACAGAACCTTGCGGTCGCCGAACGCCGAGGGCGTAGGCGCGGCCTGGGCAAGGGTGTCACTCGGGCCCGCCGTCAGCGTTTCGCGGAGCATCTGGCCAGTTTGGAGCTGGACTTGGAGCACCGGATGCGCCACCGGGTCGGGCTCCTGTCCGGGGGTCAGCGTCAAGCGCTATCGCTGCTTATGGCGTCCTTTACCGGCCCTGATCTTCTGCTGCTCGACGAGCACACTGCGGCCCTCGATCCGCAGCGTGCCGAACTCGTGGTGCGTATCACCGATCGTGTGGTGGCCGATGGTCGGCTCACGGC
>JAIRXV010000167.1 GCA_031268115.1 Bifidobacteriaceae bacterium | reverse complement strand
GAAGCCGCGTACGGTGTTGGTGCCATCCTTGAAACCGGCCGCGGTCGGGTTGCCGGTGCCTTGAACGGCGCCGCTGGCCGTGTCAGGGCTGAATTGGACCATGCCGAAAGGCAAGGCTGGGCCGGGGAAGAGATTGGCGCTACCCGCGGTTCCCCCCATCGTATTGACGAACTGTGCCGGATCCACCACGAGGTCGGGTGGGGCGGCCACCGCTGGGGCGAGGTTGACCAACCCGCCTCCAACCAGAATCAAACCGGTGCCGGCGACGACAGCAGCAAGCCGCCGCAGCGGCCGAGTAACGGCAGCTAAGTGCATTGAAGACATGAGCTTCTAGACTCCTTACTTCTTGGACTGGCTGCGGGGCGCCAACCGCAGGGGACACCAGGCGACAGCGATGCCGTTCGAAGCGGCGCCAGCCACGAAAGCCTTTGACGGCGCTGTCATTTGCCGCATAAGGCTATCTCATCGCACCGGTGCGGCAAAGCGGTTCTTCAGTCAGCGGACGGGATCTCGCCCGATCCGCGACGCACCAGGGTGGTTGGAATCACGGTGGTGCTTCCGGTGGGTGCCGCGAGTGCGGCAACGGGTGTGTCGAGGACCTTGCGGGCCGCGGCTCGGCCAAGCGCAACCGGGTCGTTGGCCACGGTGGTTACACCGAGCACATCTGCCAATTCGAAATCGTCGAAGCCAATTAGCGCAACCGGACACCGATGGTCCTTCACGGCCCGCAAACACCCCACCGTGGCGCGATTGTTGGCCGCGAACAGCGCCGTGGGCGGATCGGCGCTGGCGAGCAGCTCGCGGGCCAGCGATTCGGCGGCATCCGGATTGTGGGCGTCGCGGACCGCAAAACTCTCCCAGTCCAGCCCCGCCGCCAACATGGCGGCGGTATAGGCACCAAACCGGGTTTGGTGGGTCTGAATGCGCTTATAGTCCCCGATGTACCCGATGCGCCGATGCCCGAAAGAGATGAGCTGCTCGATGGCCGCCCGCGTACCCCCAGAATTGTCGATGACGAATGAATCCGCGACTAGGCCGCTGGGCGCCCGGTCCAAGAACACGATGGGTATGCCCCGGCGTTGGATAGTTTCCAGGCCGGAATGGTCCTCCACGGTGGAGACCAACAGGATCGCGCGGCTACGGCGCAGCGCGAACTCCTCGATCAGCGCCACCTCGCGGCGATCGTCTTCCCCGGAGCTGGCCAGCGTGAGGTGGATATCGTGGCCGCGCAACTCGTTCTCGACGCCGGTGGCGATTGCGGCGTAAAACGGGTTGGACAGATCTCCCGTGATCAAACTGATCGAATGGGATGTCATGCCGCGGGCCAGAGCAGAGGCCAAGGCGTTGGGCACAAACCCCAGTTCACCTGCGGCCTTGAGCACTTTGTCTCTGGTTTCGGCCGTGACGTAGCGCTCACCGTTGATCACACGCGAGGCAGTTTTCATGCTCACGCCAGCGGCCCGGGCCACCTCGGCCAAGGTTGGCACATGCCCGCCCGCGGGCCCGCCCGGCGGCCTTGCCTCAGTGGGCGTTGCCATGGGAGCGACAGTCATAACAGTCCTCTCACTCGTTTGCGCATCCTACGAACCAACCGGACCAACCCAGCCAACCGGGCCAGCGCGCGATCAATTGGCCCTGCGCCGGTGGGTTCCGGCAACGCGGGACGCGGCAACCAGGCCAGCGCCCACCGCAGTCATCAGTGCCGCCAAGGCGGTCGGCCAGCGCCACGCGATGGGTCCAGTCTCGGCCAGTTCGCCGGCCGTTCCCGTAGCGTCCCCAACCGGATCGTCGGAGGGGCGGACCAAGACATCGTAGACGAGGAGTGCGCATTGATCCTGATCGTCGCAGACATCGACAGTGAACGAGGTGGCCCCCGACCAACCTTCCTGGGGCGTGTAGGTCAAGCCGCCATCGGGCGACAGTTCCACCGCACCGAACTCCGGCTGCGTGTAGGAGCCTTCATCCAAAGGCTGGAGGTTGGTACCGGTGACATCTCCCAGTGGATCCACGCTGGCGCTACTCGCCCCGGAGTCCAACACAATCTGGACGCCGTCGCCTTGGGGTGGGTCCTGGGCCGCCCACGCCGCCGGTGCGGCCAAGATTCCCAGGAAAGTCAAGGCGCCGACCGCGGCCGCTCCGCGCGCGGCGGTGTGACGGGCGGCCGTCCGGCGTGGAACCATATGCATCATCGGGTCACTTTCAGGGTCACACCGTTGCGGGTGCGCTTGTCGATCAGGCTGGTGCCAGAGTAGACCACCTTGACCGTGTAGTTTCCGGCCGCCAGCTTGGGCAACCGAACGGTGGCCTTACCTGCCTTGACCGTGCCCTTAACCTTCTTACCGCGCACGGAGACGGTTATGGTGCCGCCCGGTCTAGACGCGCCCTTCGCGACCACCTTGACTCGGACCACGGCCCGCTGGGAGGTTGTCACCTTGGACTTGGGCAGGACCACGGTCACCGCCGGTGAGATCTTCGCCACTCGCAGTTTCGCGGTCGCGGTGGCCGCGCCCACCGTGCCATCCCCGCCGTATGAGGCGCTGACATCGTAGGTGCCTGGGGGAAGAGCGGGCAGACGGACCGTGGCGGCCCCTCCAACCAACGTCCCCGAGACCGATTTTCCACCGGCGCTGACCACCACCGCGCCGGTCGGGATGGCTCCCGCTGGGGAGTGGACGGCCACGCCGACCGCTGCCTGCGCCCCTGCCCGGACCTTCGCCGTCGGCACATCCAGGACGATGCCGGCACTCACCTTGGGCGACACCGCATCGTCTGCTGGGGCGACACTCACGGTTATGACAGGG
>JAIRXV010000166.1 GCA_031268115.1 Bifidobacteriaceae bacterium | reverse complement strand
AGAAGAAGTTCAACACCGCAGTCAACAAAATCAGATATGTCGTGGAGCGCGCCATCGCGAATTTCAAGACGTGGCGCATCCTCCACACCGACTACCGCAGACCCCACCACACCCACCCCGAGACCATTTCCACCGTCATAGCGCTCGTGTTCTATCGAGCGAGTTTTGGATAAGGCTCATGGACTCACGTTGCGGGAGAAGCGCGCCGTGTCACTTCTCAGGTTCGCCCAACACCCCCATTGAACGGCGCATCTCCCACCGCAAGAACTGGAAGACCCCGACCGAACGCCACCGGAACCGCCCCCACCAACGGCCAACCGCCGTCACCCTCCATGCAGACCTGGAACTCCACAGACCCGCACGACCAACGAGACAAGAATTCGCAATAGTGCATCAGGCATCTCCCGAAAACTTCAACCCGTCCGTTAGCGGGCGGCCGTGTAGGACCCGACAACCGATCTCGACCTGCAACTGCGAATGGTTTCAATCCGCTTGTTAGCGGACAGCCGTGTAGGACTCAGACCGTTGCTAGGCAGACAGGCATGAATCTAAGTTTCAATCCGCTTGTTAGCGGACAGCCGTGTAGGACACCTTCCAAAACAGTTACGCTCCGTTGTGTACTCGTTTCAATCCGCTTGTTAGCGGACAGCCGTGTAGGACCTGGCGTCGGTACGGGGTCAGCACCAAATGACTGTTTCAATCCGCTTGTTAGCGGACAGCCGTGTAGGACAATATCTGCGGTCAGTTGAGGAGAGTGGTAGCGGTGTTTCAATCCGCTTGTTAGCGGACAGCCGTGTAGGACAGTCAAACAGCCGCTCGTCTAGCAGAGTAAATTCGTTTCAATCCGCTTGTTAGCGGACAGCCGTGTAGGACGTGGTGAACGCCGACATAAGCATCAATGACGATGGTTTCAATCCGCTTGTTAGCGGACAGCCGTGTAGGACAAAGGCACGGAGCCCTCGGATCCGCCGGATAAGGGGTTTCAATCCGCTTGTTAGCGGACAGCCGTGTAGGACATCGTGTACTCCTCCGACGAGCCCGACCCGGTCACGTTTCAATCCGCTTGTTAGCGGACAGCCGTGTAGGACGTTACTATCGATGGTCGGAAGACCACCGGTGACCCCGAGTTTCAATCCGCTTGTTAGCGGACAGCCGTGTAGGACTGTACCCCAGATTTGGTGGGTCTGGCCAGCGCGGATGGCGGGCGGGTGCACAGTTGGCGCATAGCAGTCGTGGTCTTGGGAGTGAGTCGGACGCGTGATTGGGTGTCTTGGCTGCTCAGGGGACGCGCACAGATGGACGTGTTGGTCGCCTTCTGCGCGCAGGGTGCGGATGGTCAACTGTATGCGAGCCGCGGGAGGGCTGGCCTGCGTGACGAGTGGTCTTGTCATAGCGCCGCCCAGTAGAGAGTGGGGGGTCGTATGTCCTCTTGGCCGAGGCTGAGATGAGACTCCCAGCAGGTAGAACACTGTCGGAAGATGACCAGGGAGTCGGTGGCCGGGTCGATGATCGTTTCGGCTTCGGCCAGCATCTTGGCGAGTTCGGCGTGGTCCTCAAATCGACAGATGAAGACGGAGTATTGGACGCGATCTCCCCAACGTTGGAGGCGGGCGGCGAGCCGCGAGCGGCGAGAATCCGCCGGAATGTCGTAGGCTGCGATTACGGTCAACGCCATGAGAGTCCAGTCCACGTTTGGCGCCGACCGTCGATGAAGGCAGCCAACAGCTCAGCCTGGCGGAATACGTGCCGCCGTAGAGTCCCGGAGAATCCTTGCAGCGCGCCGGATGTCGCTTGGAGCATGCGTTTCTCGTATCCGTCAATGAGGATGCCTTTGCCCTCCTTGTTCAGGAAGATGCCACCTTCGGCGGTACTGGCGGCACCGTGAGAGGCCTTCAGACTCCCGCGACGACAGAGCCTTATGACAACCTGATCCACGGCCAGCGGCCTGAACTCCTCCATGAGATCCAGCGCCAGGCTCTGGCGCCGTGCCTGTTTGGCGTGCAGCATTCCGATCTGAGGATCGAGACCTGCTGCCACCAACGCGGACGTGCATTCGCCCAGCAAGATCGCGTAGGCGTAGGACAGGGCCGCGTTGAATAGGTCCAAAGGTGGGCGGCGCGAACGGCCGTCAAACGCCATGTCTTCCGGAACCAGCAACGCTAACGCCGCGAAGTACTCCTTGGCAGCGGCGCCCTCAATGCCCATCGCGACGGGGACCGATTCTGCCGTCTTTACCGCATCGCAGAGACCTCTCATCGCCTCGACACGAGGAGCAGTCTCAGCGGCCGCGGCGCGCACAGAGAAGCGTTGGAGGACCTTGATCTGGTGGCGGGTCTTCGCCAGCACAACCTGCCGCGCGAACGCCAACGAACGGTCGGGATCATCTGCCGCCGCCAGTTGAGCCCGCAACCTGTCGATTCTTCCTGGTGCGTGACCAGCCAAGAGTTGCCCAAGGTAGCTCCCCTTTCGGGACAGGAACAAGACATCGATGCCGTTCATCAAGGCCCACGACCGCACGCCTGCGGACACTGACACCGAGCCGAAGCACACCAGCCGTGCCACGTGGGAAGACGGGACATCGAGAAGCCTTCCCTTGGATTTAGAATCGACCACCAATCGTCCCTTTTGTGAATACACCAAAGAGTCTTGGCGCGCCACGTAGACGGTGTGGCGGGTGGGTTGCTTGATTCGCTGTTCGTCCAACGCCGGCGGGTATCTTGGGCCAAAGTCCTACCCGAGAAAGCAGAATCCTTCCTCGAAGCTTACGATCTCCGTCTTATCGGAAGCCAAGCTCATACCGATGCCTCCCAATGTCTCGTTGGTCACGGCCAATGCCTCAGTCGCGTCTTGCTGACTGGCGCAGGCGACAACCACGTCATCAGCAAATCGTGTTGCACCAAAACCGCGATCCAACAACGCGTCATCGACGAGTCCCAGAACCACGTTGCAGAGCATCGGGGATAGCGGCGTACCTTGAGCGAGACCAGTGACCTCTCTCAGGCCGCGCTTTGTCGCGGTCCGTCGCGCAAGCAGCATTTCCAGGAGGCTGCGCAGGCATTGATCGGGGAGAACGAACATGAGCCGCTCGACGGCAACCTCGCGTCGAATGGAAGGGAAGCAGTCTTCAATGTCGCTACGCAGGATCCATGACATTCCCAATTCACGGAACTCCGCCACTCTCTGAATCGCGTCGGCAACTCCCAGGCCCGGTCTGTATGCAAACGCTGCCGGGCTCAGAAACGGGTCAACGTGCGGAGTCAAGATGTCGAGTAAAGCGCGCTCCACCGCGCGGTCACTGACCGCGGGAACATCCAACACTCGAGTGCCCCCAACGGGCTTGGTGATGTCCACGCGGGTCAGCCGACTTGGCCGGTAGCTGCCATCCGTGAGGCCGATCCGCAACCGGGCGATGTTCTCTTCACAGTTCGCGGCGAACCACTTGACGCCAGCGGGCAGCGATTCTCGCGTTGATGCTCGGGCTTGCACCTCCGCCTACGCGACCTCCAGACGCTGTGGACCCACGAGTTCGTCAAACAGCGT
This sequence comes from Bifidobacteriaceae bacterium, assembly GCA_031268115.1. GTDB lineage: Bacteria > Actinomycetota > Actinomycetes > Actinomycetales > WQXJ01 > JAIRRT01. The sequence continues at coordinate 6,196 of JAIRXV010000166.1, read as the reverse complement.
GGGGGTCATCGCCTAACCGAATGCTTCCGCCAGCCAGCCCGCTATTGCCGACCCGCCAGAACCCTGGCTTGCGCAGCCGTGCCCCTCGTCCGGTCGGGGCGGGTCAGTTGTTCGACTGTGATCACGCCCATGCCGTGGGCCGTGTAGGCGCCAGCGCCGGAGAAGGCCGCGAAGCGCAGGAGTGAGTCCACGGTAGCGGCGACGTGCCTATCCGAGCAGTTCAAGGTGACCGTTCCCACGAAACCCGGCAGCTCCCGCGCTCGGGTTCCCTCTCCCAGAGCGTGCGGAATCGTGGCGATCCACGTCTCTCCCGCCACATCGCTGACCCACACTTTCGCGATCTCTGGATGGCCCAGCCGTGGCAGCTTGACGCCTGACGGTGCGAGCGCCTCCCAACGAACGGAAGCGCCCCGGAGCAGCGCCGATGGCGTTGGCAACGGCGAGAATCTCTCCGCTGAACGAAACGCTGTCGGTGTCTCAAAATCGACGCGCCAACTGGACGCGTCCCGCGAAGCCGCCAATTCCGCCCACGAGGCCATCTCCACGGTGCGTGGCGGCTCGACTATCAGCGCCTCTTGACCCCCGAGTGCCACCTTGGTGCCGACTTTCGCGCGCTCCATCAGTGCGTGGCGGGCCGCGGCCGACAAGGTGTGTACCTCGATCATGGCGATTGCTTCGCCATCGGCCACGGGCGACACCGCCCAATCCTTCACCCGGGCGTGGTGGTCCCGATCCAGCAGGTGACACATCGCTGCATGGAGGTGTTGCGGCCTGACCGCCTCGACATCGACCGGCGTTAGGTGCAAGCGCCAACGGACCATCATGGGATCAGACGGCCTTTCCTTGACCTGCCGTTGCCGGGATGCGGCCGATTCCCCAATACACGATCATTACGCTCCCGTGTTGTTGCGGGTGAGCCGGACTGACGGGTAATAGGAATGCGTGGGTTTGGGAGGTTCGTTAGAAACTCCGCGCGAGGCGCTCGCCGCAGACGCGTCACCTGCGGCGACGCCAGCACGGGTGGGAGGCTCCGGTAGGGCTCGGAGATCGTAGGTCTGAACAAAAGGAACGCCGACGGCCAGGCGGCGCCCCAGCGGGATAGCGAACGCGGCGGGCATCGCACCGGCCACGTGGACACCTCCAATCGCTCCCTCTCGGCGCGCTTGCCCAATGGCCTCCCAGACATCTTCCACTGCCCTGGCGATGGTCTCTGGCTTGTCAGCCGGGAATTGCCCCACATGGCCGGGGGGAAAGCCAACGCGGACGATGGCGGATACGCTCTTGTATAGATCGGGCAGGTTGCATTCTAGGAGTTTTTCAACCACTAGATTAGAATCGGAAACACCGATCAGAACGAGAATGTCGTTGGTCTTGCCGGGGGCCTTGTCCCACCATACATCTGCCTCTGGGGTATCGCCCACAACGCTCGATACCAGGATCGTCGTGGTCTCATTGGTCCGCCTATTCCATTGTCTCCAATAGACGGGTTGCGGATACCGTCCGAGGATCATTCCTAGAGCGATCTGAGCGGGAGTTGGGAAGAGGCCATGAAAATGGACAGGTCGGGAGATGGCGCGGCAAGCGTCAACCACTTCACGAACTGGCCTCAGCACCAGCTCTTCCCAGGCCGCCTGGGTCTGGTCGGGGCACAGCTCGCGCGAGATTGAATCTCCGAAGTAGAGGTCCAGGTCGGAGCATTTATCCCATTTGGGTGGAGGCTTACTCCCTGGGTCGGCGTTGAGGCGGATCGTCAGGGGCTCATCTGCCGGGCGGTACTCTTCGATCCCGGAAAGGTAGTCCGTGAGGATCGCGGTGGCGAGTTCGGCCGTGGACTTGGCTCTCCGATGGTTCAGAGCGCCGTCCCAGATGAGCAGGTTGTGATCGGCGAGACCCTTGAGCTTTCGGGGTAGGTGCTTCGTCAACTCCTCTGGGCCGAAGCCACCGGCGCAGATTCCTCGCCAATAGAACGCCGGGTCCCGCTTAAGCCGTTTCGCGACGGTGGGCAGCTCAACGTCGACAATCATTTTCCGTGCCTCGATGCCGTTGGTAATCCAAGAAATGCAACCCGCAACGGACGGGTCCTCAAGTGCCTTAACGAGATTCTCTCGTATCGGACCGGCTCCTAGGTCGAATTTGTCGACCCAGGTAGCAATACCGAGGCGGCGAAGCTCGGAGTGAAACGCGTCCACGTCATCGCTGGCGGTACTCTGATACGAGATGAACATCCGGCCACCGGCCTTTGCGGTGGTCGTGGGCAGTCCTTTCATCGGATTTCCTCAGGTTTCCTTAAGGGCCTCGATCCGAGGGCGATGAATTCGAGCACCGTGTCCGTCAGAACGGTGAAGACGCACGTTGGATAGCCCAAGAGTTCTTGGGTTCTGTGATGAGAACTGGGGCGCCCGTCCTTGGTGGACCAGATTGGTGCGGGGGATAGGCAGTGAAACTGGACCTCTTCGCGGTTGCTCTCGGGCCCAGCGCCCCGGGATTCGGGGGATTGTGGGTCCGCCGTGGACTGGTATTTGTCGGTCCGCAACTCCCCGACAATCGCCCGGTCATCCTCAATGCGCATCCTGAGTAGGCGAGCATTGTCCGCGGACCATGCCCATAGATGCGTTGCACCCACCGGCGGGTCAGACGGGATCTCCCCATGGGTGGGGCCATCTAGGCCAAACCAGACGGCCCGCATCTCAGCACCGAGGCGCGCGGCCTCCGCCCAGCACACCTGACCGTGGGAGACAAGAATGCCCGTCTTCGTATTGCGCCAGGGTCTCTTGTCATCTCCGGGATCCACCGGGGTGGATTGGTCGCTGGCGGCCGGGTCACGGTGCTCGGCGTCCGCCTGTGAATCTGGCTCCGGCGCATTGTTTGGCGGGACGCCTGCTTGTAAATCTGGCTCCGGCGCATTGTTTGGCGGGACGTCGGCAACTGAATCCACAGGCTCGGGGGGGTCTGCCCAGGCGCGGAGCGCCTGAATCTCCTTTGTCGTCAATTTGGCCGATTTCGCTTCACTGGCATCGTGGGCCTCAGGTTGCGGTTCGACCGGCCCGCCTTCGACTGGGCTCAGCTTGAGTGTCCCCAGACCCGTTGTGACCCGCGATCCGATCGGGACGAGACCCTTGCCAAGATCCCGAAGCGTCCAAGCCAAGACCTTGCGTACCGCCAATCCCACCTCGTCCGAAGAATCCAGCGCGAACAGATCGCCTGGCTTTAGGGGCGCCCGCTCAATCACCAACGTGGTCCACGCCTCGGACCCGTCCCGTTGGGCGTCATCGTCCGTATTTGCTGCGGTCGCACCACCTTCGGTGCGCGCACCAGCGGCCTGCGTATCCTCCCGCTGGTGACTGGCGCGATCGTCAGTGGCCCCGCCGGCAACCTTGTCACCCGCCAAAGCGGTTTCCGCGAACAGGGCGTTGGGACGAGCCCCGCCCGTGAACCGGTCGATGGCAACTCGGGTCCGCGCGGTCGGAGTCGAGTGCTCAATGATCGAATCGCTGAACAGCAACTCGCCGGCTCGATCCTCAGAGCCGAAGATCTGGGCCGCGATGCGCGCCGCAGAATCTTCTGCCTTACCGTTCCCGTCCCACACCGCGTCCCCGGCCCTGGCCATTACCGTTCGCAACACGTATTCGAAGCGGGATCTGACGATCCCCTTCCAGGTGCTGCCCGGCACCACGTATCTGTCTGCGCCGCGAACCAAGTACTCGCTCCCGCGTTTAGTCAAGTACTCGCTCCCGGGCCTAAGCGGGGCTGGATTTCCGTCGAGTTTCTCCTCGCGCCGCCCTGTGGTTATGCGAACACCTTCTGGGAAACTGAAGGTCTCTTCGGCGACGCGCTCCCTATCCGGCTCCGCCAGTGTGACAGGATTGAGCTTGGTGGTGGCAATGCTATCGACAAGCTCTGGACCGGTCTTGGCCCAGAACCGCTCCCGGTCGGTGCGCTTGGCGAGGTCGATGGCGCCGTACCAGACTTCGTGGACGCTGGCCTTGCCCGATCCGGTGCTTCGCCCACCCCCAATTCGGGGGGACCAAGCCTGAATGGCACTGGCGACGGCGGCCAAAGCGCCGATATCGGCGTCCAACCGGCACCGAAGAGTGATGACCGTGGGGACCGCTACATGGGTGCGCTGCCACAACGCGTTCGCGGCCGCAGCGCCGCGGTGCCGGTCGATGGCGGTGCGGCCACGCGCGGCGGTCGCGATCTTGTCCGTGCCTGAGGCCGCCTTCACCTCGACGCTAAGGCCCCACAGCGCCGATGCCGACAGTCCCTCAGCGTCTGCGGTGTTGGATTCCTTCTCAGGGGAATCTGGGCCCATGAGAACCTCGAAAACCTTGTTGTGGGCGCAGCCCAACGCGTTTGCCAGGGTGTGCTTTTGTGCCGCATTTTGGGTGTATCGGCGCAGGTGATCGCGCAGCGAGCCGATGAGGCTGGTCACGGGGACGCGCGGCGCACCGCCGTCCACCAGGTGGCCTACCGGACCGCCAAACGGGTCCTGTTCGGCGCCAACCGACCAGCCGGCATTGGCGTGAATCACGACCTTGAAGAAGCCTCGCTTGGTGCTCATTTGTCCTCCCCGCCGGTTCTTGCCGCCGAACCGCGACGCTGTGCGTCCAGCTTCCGCAGGCCAGCGCGGGCGGCCAACTGAGCGGACGCGCCCGAGCCCTCGTTACCCGCCGCCCGCAGCGCCGCAATCAACGCGATTAGCGCCTTTATCGCCGGGGCAGTCCGCTTCCGCCAATAGGGCAGGTCCCGCAAACGGGTCGCGAAGTCCATTTTCGCCGGCGCCTTCGCTTCCAATACCACTACGCCTTGCGCCACGTCCCGCAGGATGGTGCGAACTTGATTCACCGCCGCTTCGCCTGCGGTTCCGTCGCCCTCCTGCCCAATCCTTTGAAGCAGTTCCTTCACCCTTTCTTGGACGATGGCGAAACTCTCAGTTTCATCCTCCGTCTTGGGTTTGTCCACCGGAACGGGTCGCGGCTGCTTCCCAGAGTCGATGGGCGGCTCCCACGTGGGTGGGTCGATCTCGATCTGCCCAAAACCCTCCCGGCGCCGATGCCCAATCCCCCCATTTTCCAGTTCCAGCAACTTCTTGTTGAGTTCTTCCGGCACCTTGAGAACAAACGTACTGCCAGCTGAAATCGCCTGCTCAGTTGGTTTGGGCAACCCACTCGCTGCGTGCCAACCCCCAACCGTGACCGGCCTAGTCCACTTGGAATGGATCTCGACGTCTCCTAGGTTGTGTCTTTGCAACTCTACGTCCAGGTCCATTGTTGGGCGTCCGGCATCGTCCAGGACGATGGCGTTCGATACCAATCGCAACACTCGCAGGCGGTCGCTTCGCACACGCCGGTTTCGCGGCGCTTGGCCGGGATCATTCTCCAATGAGACCTGGACTTGGCCCATAACGGACCGGCCTCGGCCAAGGTGGAGTGTGGACACATTCTTCAGCCATTCGAAAAATCTTGTGTGGGCATCCGAGGTAGAAGTGTCGGACACAGCTATCCGTCCGCGATACGAGAACCCCGCAGCCAACGATTCCCGCGAGAATAGAGCGCGTTCGCGGGCCGAACCGGTCTCCGGATCCACCGCGGTGCGCACGCCAACTTCGCGGAGATCTCTAATGTCGGCCTCAGGCAAGGGTCCAGAGGACGCCCCATCCGCGCTACGCGCCTTCCGCGGCGCTATCAGTTGTCCTTTGCTGTAATCGATGGGTCCGCCGCAAAAGCGGCAATGCCTCGCGCGAGGAGCCGATTCTTTTCGCTCGGAGGCCCGTTGGCAGGCCGGGCGGGGGCCTGGCGCCGCCCCGGACGTTTCTGCCGACGATTCGTTTCGCTCGGGGGCCCGTAGACAGGCGGGGCAATCATCATCATCACCGTCATCGGCCGCGCTGTGGGTGTAGTCGTGTGCGCCATAGGCCTGGTCATCGAACTGACCGCACTCGGGTGTGGGGCGATACTTGCAGAATGCCACGGATAGCGGCACGGCCGCGAAATCGATGGGCAGAGCATCCTCGAAGCGAACCTTGCCTTCAAAGATCTCGGCGAAGTCGCCGACGCCATCCGGCGGTGGTGTCGCGTTCGGCACCCCATGATCGCGGATCCAGGCCGCCGCGATCGCCCCCCGGAGCACCGTGCCCGCAACCCGGTCCACGGTCCGCTGGTAGAACGCGACCTCTCGCGTGGTTGCAAGCGCCAGC
>JAIRXV010000155.1 GCA_031268115.1 Bifidobacteriaceae bacterium | reverse complement strand
CGGCCTCGGCCGCGGTGGCCCAAACGGTTCAGCCCGGCGGGACCTCCTACCGGTTGAGTGGGCTGGTCGGGGATTTGGCGTGGCTCAACGGCCATGACCTTTCGCTGGCGGACGTCCCGCTGGAACTGGACGGGTCCTTCGCCGGGACCCGCTCCTACACGGTGGACGGAGCGTCGGTGGCGGGGGTGAGCGTGCCCCTGCGGCTGAACGGGGCGGCCATGACCGGCACGGCCACCGCGTCTCCGCTGGCCCTAGCCGGCGGCGCGGATGTGGAATTGAGTGTCGATGGTCTCAACACGCTCACCGCGGGCACCACGGGCAGTTATCCGGGTATCGCGGTGCCCGCCGGGACGCGCCTGGCCATCGCCTCGGCCACCGGCGGGACCCTGACGGCCGACGCCACCGGCAGCTCGTACGCGGCGGGCATCGGCGGGGGCAAGTCCACCGCGTTCGGACAGGTGAGCATCGACGGCAATGCCCACGTCACCGCCAAGGGCGGTATGGGCGCAGCCGGGATCGGCGGCGGCTACCAGGGCGCAAGCGGCACGGTGACCATCGGCGGACACTCCACCGTGGACGCTATCGGTGGAGGCGGCGCCAGCTACGCCGGCGCGGGGATCGGCGGCGGCTATCAAAGGGCTGGGGGGACCATCCTGATCGGCGATTCGGCCACGGTCAGTGCCACCGGCGGGACCGGCTCCTACCCGGGCGCGGCGATCGGTGGGGGCGGGTATTCGGGTCCGGGTGGGACCATCACGATCACCGACTCGGCCACTGTGAGGGCGACGAGCGCCACGGCCAGCGCCATCGGCGGGGGAAGCTCGTCCGGGATGGGCCAAATCACGATCAGCGGGAACGCCATGGTCCACGCCGCGTCCCTGGCCGGCGGAGCCGGGATTGGCGGGAACGGCGCGGCGGGCGGCACGTCGGGCGACTTCGTGTTCATCACGGGGACGCCCACGGTGGTGGCCTCCGGGGCATACGCCGGGATCGGCGGGAGCACCACCGGTGCGAACACGGTGCCTGGGAAAGTCACCATTGAGGGCGGGTTTGTGGCCGCCCGTGCTTCGACCGAGTCCTACTACGCTATCGGGAATGTCCCTCAGGGCGTGGTGATCGCGGGCGGCAGTGTGCACCCGGGTCGGGGCGCGAAGGGTGTGGCCGGCGTGCAGGCGCCGTCCGACGCGAACGGGCGTTCGGTGTTCCCGTTGTATGTCCCGGCCGTGGTTGGCGGGGTCGACATGACGGACTTGGTGTTGGACTCCGAGCAATTCCCCTACGCCCAGCGCACCATCACTGCCGCCCAGCGGGAGTTTGTGGCCCAGGCGGATCCGAACGCGTTTCCTGTTCCCAGCGCGGTTCCGGCCGTGGCGGGGGACACGGCGAGTTTGGCGGGGACCGTGTGGGTTCCGGCCGGGTATCTGGGCGGTATCCAGTTGCGGGGCCTGGGCGGGTTCTACGCGGACGTCGACAGTGAGGATGTGGGCACGTGGGGCCTGGGCATGGTGTCCAACGTGTTGGGCCGCAAGGTCGTGACTGTGTCTGTGGGCGCCGACGGGGTCCAGGGGCAGGTGGCGTCCACGGCGTTGACGTTGACGTTCGACCGGGCCGTGCCGGGCCTGGCGGTCTCAGCGGTCCAGGTCACGGCCGGGACCGGCGAGGTGGTCACCGATCCGTCCGGGTGGTATTCCACGGGCGGGAACAGGGTGTGGACCCTGCCACTGGCCAGTGTGTCCCAGCCGGGGACTGTGACAGTGGCCCTGACCGGGCTGCCCCTGGCCCTGGCCGAGTACGCCCTGGCCGGCGTGCCCGCCGAGGTTCGGGTCCACACCGCCACATCCGAACCGGGTGAGACTGAGCCAGGCGATGGCGAAACCGGCGGGACCGATGACGGGGAGACCGGCGGGACCGACGACGGTGAAACCGGCGGGACCGACGACGGTGAAACCGGAGGCAACGGCGAAACCGGCGGCAACAGTGAAACCGGAGGCAACGGCGAAACCGGCGGGACTGATGACGGCGAAACCGGCGGCAACGGCGGGACCGACAATGGGACCGGCGGGACCGGTGGCAGCGGCGCGAATGGCGGTGCTGGCGGCAACGGCGGCAACGGCGGAGCTGGGACCGGTGGGACCGGTGGAAACACCACGAATATCACGAACAACACGACGATCACGAATATCACCGATGGGTCTAAGGCTCCGGCGGTTGTGGGTGTGGCTGTGACTGGTGCTCCTAGTGTGTTCGTGTACAAAGCCAAGGGTCCGCGCACTGTTGGCCTGACGGCCGTGACCCAACCGGCTGGTGCGGTTGGAAGTGTGGCTTGGCAGGTTGTGTCTGGGCCAGCCAAGATCGACGCTTCTGGTCTGTTGACGTTCACGGGTGTTGAGGGTCAGGTCCGTGTGACCGCGACTGTCCCTGGTACCCCGAGTGTTGTCTCTGAGCCGGTCGCGATCCAGGTGGTTCGCAACGTGACTCGTATCCGTACTCCTGTGGCGAACCTGTTCGTCCAGTCGGGTAAGAAACTGGCGTTGCCTGTCGCTGTGGACGATTCGACTGATCTGACCGCGAAGTTCGCTGCCGGGTTGAAGTTCACTTCTTCGAACACTAAAGCCGCCACGGTTGACGCTAAGGGCACGATCAAAGCGAAGAAGGTCAAGAAGACCACAAGGACCACGATCGTGGTGAAGAGCGCCAACGGTAAGACTTTGAGGGTCAAGGTCACGGTCGCGCCCAAGGCTAAGAAGCTGTCCAAGGTGTCTTTGGCTGGGGTCCCGGGCCGGGCTGGGTTGAAGGTCGCCAAGACCGCTGTGTTGAAGGTCAAGGTGTCCTCGAAGAAAGCCACCGGTGTGCGCCCCGTGTTCAAGTCCTCCAACCCTAGGGTGCTGACCGTGGACGCCGCCGGCAAGATCGTCGCCAAAGCCCCAGGCACGGCCACAATCACCGTCAAAGCCGCAGGCAAAACCTACAAAACCAAGAAAATCACAGTCAAAGGCACAACCAAGACCAAGACTGTGAAGAAGCCTGTCAAGAAGGCCACCAAGAAACCCTAACAACCAACCACCAACGCAGCCCCACAACCACCGCCCCGGCCACCACAGTGGCCGGGGCGGTGCCACACCCATCAAACCGCGCAATCGCAACGCCGTTGCCGAAACGACAATTCCGAAGGCGCCATCGCCAGAAAGCGATGACGGCAACGGTCGAGACCGATCCCTATCGGCCCGGTAGCCCCCATGGAACCACCATCGGCGAGCCCGCCACCGGATCGGGTATGACCACGCACGCGAGACCGAACACCTCCGCGATCAGGTCTTCGGTGACCACTTCCTGGGGTGGCCCCGACATTCTCACGGAGCCCGCCGCCATCGCGATCATATGGGTGGCGTAACGAGAAGCTTGATTCAGATCGTGTAACACGGCAACTATCGTCTTGCCTTCACGGTTCAGCCGTGTCAGCAAGTCCAGGATTTCAACCTGATGTGCTATGTCTAAGAAGGTGGTTGGCTCGTCTAGCAGCAGAATCGGGGTGTCTTGTGCCAGGGCCATGGCTATCCACGCGCGTTGGCGCTGACCTCCCGAAAGTTCGTCCACCGGCGCATCGGCCAGTTTGCTAACCCCTGTGGCGGCCATCGCCGCGGCCACGGACGCTCGGTCCCGGTCAACACTCCGCTTCAAGACACTTTGGTGCGGGTAGCGGCCGCGGGCAACTAGATCCTCCACCGTGATGCCCGGCGGCGCAATTGACGATTGCGGCAGCAGTCCGATTTCCCGGGCGACTTGCTTTGTTGGCCGTGAGGCGATATCGCGTCCGTCCAGAATGACACGGCCGGCCTGCGGGACAAGAAGCCGGGCGAGGGCCCGCAGCAGCGTCGATTTGCCACAAGCATTGGGTCCTACAATCACCGTAAACGCACCGTTTGGAATCCGCACGGTCAAATTGCGCGCAACTACGATCCGCCCGTAACCTAGCCTCACCGAATCCGCGCTTAGACGTTCCGGACCGTTCACCGCAACCTCCTTGCTTCACGTATCATAAGATCGACTAGATAGATCCCGCCCAGCACTACTGTGACGGCGCCTGCGGGAACGGCAACTGGCAAGGCGAACTGTGCCACCAAATCCGCCGCGAGCAGCAGCATCGCCCCTAGAAGCGCGCTGGCCAGCAGCGGAACCCCTGCGGCGCGGACAATTCGCTTCGCGATCTGCGGTGCTGCCAGCGAAATGAATGCGATGGGCCCAGCGGCGGCGGTCACAATAGCAGTCAACCCTACGCCAATCCCCAAAACGGCCAAGCGCGCGGACTCGACTTTGACGCCATGGGCCCCGGCGGCATCGTCCCCTAATTCCAGTTGACGCAACGCCGGCGCACATAAGCCCACCAAAGGGGCCAAGAGACCAAGAGCGACGATAGCCGGTATCGCCCTATCCCATCCAATCAGACCGATGGATCCGGCACCCCAAATGGCGGCGGTCATCGCCACTTCTTGACGCATTCGCATGAGAAGGAAGATGTTGAAGGCGTGAAGCATGGCTGTTACGCCGATGCCCACAACGATCAACCTGAACGCGTCGATCCCATCTTTGCGCGCCAACGCGTAGACAACTATCGCCGTGGCCAAACCTCCCCCAAGCGCTCCCCCACCGGTAGCGAGATATGTGCTTCCACCTAAGGCCGTCGCGATCAGTGCGCCCGTATAGGAGCCGGTGGCAAAGCCGATAACGTCGGGCGATCCCAAGGGGTTCCTGGTCAACGACTGAAATAGAGCGCCAGAAGTCGCAAGGGCCGCCCCAAAGGCAAGAGCAACCGAAACGCGCGGCAGCCGCCACTCGACCACCACCGTCCGGGCGAAATCGCCATCGGCGCCCAACATGGCCGAAATCACCTGCGCGGGACTCAGTGGATAGTCTCCAAGACCGACTGCCGCGATCCCGCCGATTAGGCATACCGCCGCCATCGTCCAATATGCCGCGGTTCGGTGGTGGACCCGCCTGGCGGCCCTCTCCTCGGTTTTCATATGGCCCTCGCTGAGCGGCGGCGCGCCAGTGCGATCAGCACTGGTGCCCCGACAAATGCGGTCAGTGTGGCGGCAGGCAATTCTGCGGGGGGCACCGCGACACGGCCAAGAATGTCGGCGCTCAACACGAGTGAGGGCCCAACCAAGGCGCTCAAAGCCATGATCCACGGCTGGCTGGGGCCGACAGCCCAGCGCACCACGTGAGGGACCATCAGTCCGACGAACCCGACGGGGCCGACCAGCGCCGTTGCCGCCCCGGCCGTGAGGGTGATCGCGCCGACGCCTGCTATCCGGGTGGCAGTTAGGCGCGCGCCAAGGGCCTGGGCGAGATCGTCCCCGAACGCGAGCACCCCCAGCGGCCGAGAGATCGCCAAGGCAATCGCGCCGCCAGCGATGGCTAGGGGCGCGATCACTGCGATGGCATTCCAATCGGTGTTGGACAGCGAACCGATCTCCCAAGCGAGCATCGCATTGAATGCTTGCCGGTTGGACAGGCGGATTATCGAAGTCACGCCCGCTAAGACTGCTCCGAGGGCCATTCCGGCCAACACCAGGCGGGCGGGGGACGCCCCGAGCGATCCGAGAAGGAATACCGCGCCCGTGGCGACCAATGCGCCCGCAAACGCGAACCAAACATAGGCACGCGGGCTGGTGAACCCAAATACCCCGACGGCCAGGGCAACAAAGAATGCGGCGCCCGCGTTCACCCCAAGAATGCCTGGATCTGCCAAAGGGTTGCGGGTCAGCGCTTGGATGACGGCACCTGCCAGACTTAGCGATATGCCCGCGAGGATGCCTGCAACGGTGCGCGGTAGGCGCAACCCGACGATGGCTGCAACCGCTTCAGGCGATGCGGGGCCGCCCGTCAGCGCCAACCAAACCTCGTGGAGTTCGATGGCGCGCGAGCCGATGGCGAGGGAGGCGGCGACTGTCAGAATGAGGATCGCCGCGGATACCGCCCCTGCGATCCACCGTGCGCGCGTGCGGGGTGAGGCGCGGAGTGGGGCGGACACAGTGGGAAAGACTATCTCGTTGGCGCGGCCTTGAGGTTAGGCTAACCTAATCCCCGACCCGTCATCGAAAGGAGCTTCCCCTGTGAAGCGTTCTGTGCGCCTGTGCCTTGGCCTCCTCCTAGCCACTTCGTTGCCCCTCGCGGGATGTTCCCCGTCGGATGAGGAAGCGTCGGATTCGGCCGCTACCTCCCAAAGCCCGGCCTCTCGCGAGGCCCCGGATCCAACGGAAACGAACTTAGAGGCCGACGATGCCGCCCCAACCGAAACCGCTGACGCCGACTCCGGCGCGTACCCGGCCGTTGTCGAGACCAAGTTCGGCCCGGTCGCCATTGAGTCCGCCCCACAGCGAGTAGTCGCCTTGGGTTGGGGAGACGCCGAGACGGCACTAGAGCTTGGTGTTCAACCGATTGGGGCCTCGGATTGGTTGGGGTTCGGCGGCGACGGGGTTGGGCCTTGGTCACAGGGGCTGTACACAACGCCACCGCAGATAATCGACACGCTGGAACCGTCTTTCGAGGAGATCGCCGCGCTCAACCCCGACCTGATTCTCGATGTCCGCTCGTCCGGCGATGAAGAGCGCTACCGGCGTCTTGCCGCCATCGCCCCGACCGTCGGTGTCCCAGAGGGCGGCGATGCCTATCTGACTAGCTCGGACGAGCAAGTCAGAATGATCGCCGCGGCCCTGGGGCGCGCCGAAGCTGGAGAAGCGATGATCGCCGAACTCGACGCCGCCTTCTTAGCCGCGGCCGAGGCCCACCCTGAGTGGACCGGAAAGACCGCTACAGCCGCGACACGGACCTCGGAATCGTGGGGCGCTGATGTGGAAGGATCGGACCGCGTTACCTTCCTCGAACGCCTCGGGTTCGTTCAGAGCCCATCCATTGCGGCTCTCAAACCGAATGAAGGTGCCCTCGGTTTCGCGGTCGATATCTCCGCGGAGCAACTCGACCTCTTCGACGCCGACCTCATAGTCGCGTTCCCCATCTGGATTGAGACCACCGAAATCACCGAAGACCCACAGTGGTTGGCTATCCCGGCGGTCGACGCCGGCCACACGGTTGTTATCGACGGAGACTTGTCCAACGCCTACTCCGTGGCAACAGTTCCAGGAACGCTTTACGCCATCGACCACATTGTCCCGCTGGTCGCCGACGCTTTGGCCCAGTGACACACCACCAACGCTTCCGGCGGCACCGCAGCGGACGAGCACGAACACCAGGGACAAAGGGTCGGTGTCGAAGCGGTGTCGAAATCGGGTGGCTGCGGACGTGCATATCTGGGTCACAGCACAGCCGTCTCGGCCCAGGACCTGCTTGTCAGCACTGTCCCCGGCCGGAGCGGGGTCGGCCGGAGCGGGGTCGGGTCAGGCGGTCCAGGGAAGGCGGTCCAGGCCAGACGGTCCAGGCCACATCGATAGAGCTATTGGTCAATAGTGGACAGTGCGCGCTCACATCGATAGAGCTTTTCGCTATTAGGGGGGCCAGATTCCCGCGTTTCAGCCCGATCTAATGACCAAGAGCTCTATCGCGATGCGACAAGTGGCGGTCCTGATAGCCAAAACCTCTAAATGGACGGCGCGCGGTGAGCACCGCTGCGCCCGCCGAGCGAACACGGCCTCAGCTGTCCTTGGTGTTTAGAAATGCTGCCGTTAGAGCTGTCCTTCCGAGATGGAAAGTGGCGGACGCCTTCGTCCAGGCCCAACCGGTCGTGGGGGGTGGTTCTCAACGGAGCGTGGCGTAGCGGTTGGCGGCCTCCGCTACAGCGGTGTTGTATTCGACAGACGGGTTGTAGGCGGCGATCGCAGCGATCCAGTTTTCGGGCTTAGTGAGGTCGCCACCGACTTCGCACAGGTGGAGCGCGGCAGCGAGGGCGGCATCGTCGATCTGGTTGATGTCCTTCTTGCCGTCGCGGTTGCCGTCTTGGGCGGTCTTGTCCCAAGTGGACGGGATGAACTGCATAGGGCCCACCGCTCGATCCCAGGTGGCGTCCCCGTCAATCGCGCCACGGTCGGTGTCGGGTGTTGGAGTC